>CAZVPB010000047.1:0-12754 GCA_964628165.1 uncultured Cyanobium sp. | reverse complement strand
TCTCAGACCCTCACCCCTCAGACACGCCACCACCCACCAGCGCTTCCGCCCACGGCTCGAACCTCTGGTGGCGACACCGCTGCAAACCCAACACGCCGCTGGCTCTGAACGCCAGGGCGCTTCCTCCGGAGCCCGGGGGAACTCTTCCGTCCGTCAAGGGACTCATGGTCGCTGGAAGGGAGAAGATCGGTCATGGGTCCGTGGGTCATCGGCCATCAGGCTGAAGGGAGAGGGATGGCCGGCCGCATCCGCCCTGTGAGCTGGGCACGTGACGAGTGCAGAGCGCTCCTGCCATGGGCCGGCCTAGCCCTGGGACCCTCCTCCTTGGGCTAGGGACAGAGGAGAACCCCCCGGCTGCCTTGCCATGCCGTGGCGATGCCCCGTGGGGAACGGCGTGGACCAGCCACCGTCATGAAAAAACCCCGACCTGGGGGCCGGGGCATGTCGAGAAGGAAGGGGGGTTGGCAGATCAGAAGAGACCCAGGGTGAGGGACTTGTCGATGGGGAGGGCAGCTCCGATCCCGAGATAGATGGTGAAGGCGGTGCCGAAGAGGAAGACAGCCATGGCGACGGGGCGCCGGAAAGGATTCTGAAACTTGTTGAAGCTCTCGATGAAGGGCACCAGCATCAGCCCCAGGGGGATGAGGGTCTGCAGGGCGATCCCCAGAAGCTTGTTGGGGACGACCCGCAGGATCTGGAAGACGGGGTAGAGATACCACTCCGGCAGGATCTCGAGGGGGGTGGCGAAGGGGTCGGCCTTGTCCCCGAGCATCGCCGGATCAAGGACCGCCAGACCCACCACACAGGCGATGGTTCCGAGGATCACCACCGGGAAGATGTAGAGGAGATCGTTCGGCCAGGCCGGCTCTCCGTAGTAGTTGTGCCCCATACCCTTGGCGAGCTTGGCCCGCAGCTTGGGATCGGTGAGATCAGGCTTCTTGAGGATGTGCATGGCCGGTGGCGGGGAAGGACGGCGTGTGCGGGGGGAAGGGGAGAGTGAGACGGATTCAGAGGGGGCCGGAGATGCCCTGCTTGCGGATCATGAGGAAGTGCATGAGCATGAAAACGGCAAGCAACCAGGGCAGAACGAAGGTGTGAAGGCTGTAGAAGCGGGTGAGGGTGGCCTGGCCGACACTCTCTCCACCACGGAGCAACTCCACCATGAAGTCGCCCACCACAGGAATGGCGGCAGGAACACCGCTGACGATCTTCACCGCCCAGTAGCCCACCTGATCCCAGGGCAGGGAATAGCCGGTGACTCCGAAGGAGACGGTGATGACGGCCATCACCACGCCGGTGACCCAGGTGAGCTCGCGGGGCCGCTTGAAACCACCGGTGAGATAGACCCGGAACACGTGGAGGATCAGCATCAGCACCATCATGCTGGCGCTCCAGCGATGGACGGAGCGGATCAGCCAGCCGAAGCTCACGTCGGTCATCAGGAGCTGAACCGAGGAGTACGCCTCTGCGACGGTGGGCTTGTAATAGAAGGTCATCGCAAATCCAGTGGCGAACTGGATCAGGAAGCAGACCAGGGTGATGCCGCCGAGGCAGTAGAAGATGTTGACGTGCGGAGGCACGTACTTGGAGGAGATATCGTCGGCGATCGCCTGGATCTCCAGACGCTCCTGAAACCAGTCGTAGACAGGTGACGACTTCGCGGCAGGAGAGGAATTCGCCATGCGGCGGGCAACTCGGGTTGCGAGAGTCTACCGAGCGCTCCGACCCCTGCGTGAGCCTCCCGCCTTCCCCCCCGGCAGTGACGACACCCTTCGCAACACCGCAGGTCTCACCGCCGCGGCGGAGAGCCGCGACACGGGTGCTGGCCCTGCTGGTGGGGCTGGTGATGCTCCTGGGGCCTCGCCCCGCCCTTGCCCTCAGCGACGCCCAGCGACTGGTGGTGGAGAGCTGGCGGCTCGTGAACCAGGGCTACGTGGATCCGGATCGGCTCGTCGCGATCGACTGGCGCCGGCTCCGACAGAAGACCCTGGAACGCCCGATCACCACCTCCAGCGAGGCCTACGCCGCCATCGAGGCGATGCTGACGCCCATCGGCGACGCCTACACGAGGCTGCTGCGGCCCGGGGACTACGCCGCCCTCCGCTCCGACACCCACGGCACCGTGAGCGGGGTCGGACTGCAGCTCGGGCTCGCGGAGGAGGGAAGCGGGATCGTGGTGATCTCGCCACTGGACGATTCCCCCGCCGCGGAGGCGGGCATCGCACCGGGCTGGCGGGTGGTGGCGGTGAACGGAAGCGACGCGGAGGAGCTGGGCCTCGAGGGGACCGTGACGAGCCTGAGGGGCGTTCCGGGGAGTGAGGTGCTGCTGCGGCTGCGCCCCCCTGCGGAGCCGGAGCGGGAGGTGGTGCTGAGACGGCGGAAGGTGGACCTGCGACCGGTGCGTCTGCGGCGCCTCCGGGTGAAGGGCCACGGCATCGCTGTGCTGCGCATCACCCAGTTCAGCGAGCCGGTGCCGGAACAGGTGCGGCAGGCCCTGGCAGCGCTGAACGGCAACGGGGGGGACCCGCCGGTGGAGGGTCTGCTGCTGGATCTGCGCAACAATCCGGGCGGTCTGGTGAGCGCCGGGCTCGCCGTGGCGGACGTTTTCCTCGACGGCGCCCCGATCGTGGTGACCCGGGAGCGCGAGGGCATCAACGCCCCCCTTCAGGCCGGGCGCGGTCAGCTCTATGCCGGACCGATGCTCACCCTCGTGAACGGCGGCACCGCCAGCGCCAGCGAGATCCTGGCGGGGGCGCTCCAGGATGGCGACCGATCCCTTCTCGCCGGCAGCCGCACCTTCGGCAAGGGCCTGATCCAGTCACTTCTGCCCCTGGGTGACGGCAGCGGGCTGGCGATCACGGTGGCCCGCTACGAGACACCGCGGGGCCGGGATATCCAGGACCAGGGCATCGAGCCCGATCTGGTGCTGGACCAGCCCGAGCCGCGCGAGCCCGGTGGCAGTGACGACATCTGGCTGCTCCAGGCCGCCGAACGGCTGACCAGGGAGCTGGGGGCATGACGCAGCGCACCTACCACGACCCTCTGCACGGCGGCATCCGCCTCGACCGGGACGATCCGGCCGAGGCCCTGGCGATCGAGCTGATCGACACCGCCCCCTTCCAGCGCCTGCGCAGGATCCGCCAGCTGGGCCCCGCCTTCCTCACCTTCCACGGCGCGGAGTCGAGCCGCTTCACCCACTCGCTCGGAGTGCTGCACGTGGCCCGCCGGGCGCTGCGGCACCTCGAACGGCTCGAGCCCGCGCTCGCCCGGGAGCGGCCGCTCCTGTACGCCGCGGCCCTGCTCCACGACGTGGGCCACGCGCCGCTGAGCCACACCGGCGAGGAGATGTTCGGCGTGCGGCACGAGAGCTGGTCTGCCCGGCTCTGCCATGGCCATCCGCGCCTGCGGGAGCTGCTCGACCGTGCCGTGCCGGGGGGTGCCCCCGCGGTGGCGGCACTGCTGGGCCATGGGCGGCACCCCTGCCGGGCGGTGAGTGCGCTGGTGAGCAGCCAGCTCGACTGCGACCGCCTCGACTACCTGATGCGGGACAGCTACAGCACCGGCACCAGCTACGGACGGCTCGACCTCGAGCGCATCCTCGGCGCCCTCACCCTCGCGCCGGATGGCCGCCTGGCGATTCACCCCAAGGGGTTGCCGGCGGTGGAGCACTACCTGGTGGTGCGCCAGCTCATGTACAGAAGCGTGTACAACCACCGCCTGAATGTGGTGTGCAACTGGCTTCTCACCGAGGCGATCCGGGTGGCCCGGCGCACCGGCGCCGGTGGAGTCTGGGCCGACGCGGTGATGAGACGGTGGCTGTGGGCGCCCGAGGAGCTGGATCTCGAGTCGTTCCTGGCCAACGACGATCTCAGGACGGGATATCACCTGCTGCGCTGGCGGGAGGAGGGGCCGACGGAACTCGCCGCCCTCTGCGGGCGTCTGCTCGACCGGCGTCTGCCGAGGGCGCTGGACGTGAGCGACCTTCCCCCGGCCAACCGCCTCGAGCTGCTGGCCGAGGCACGGGGGCTGGCTCGCAGGAGTGGGCTCGATGCGGACTCCTGCTGCGGGCTGCACCAGCGCCAGAGCCTCGGCTACGACCCCTACAAGGGAGGACTGCGGCTGTGGGACGGCCAGCGGTTGCACGCCCTCGAGCAGCGCTCCAGCCTGGTGGAGGCCCTGACCCGACCCCGGGAAAGGGCCTGGCTGATCCATCCCAGGGAGGTGAGCCCTCTGCTGCGGGAACGACTGGCGGCGGCCCTCACCGCGAAATCCGGCGGCGGCGCTGCCTAACGTTCCCCCTCTGCGTCGGGGGCCATGGCCGCTGCACTGATCCCTTCGAGCGATCCGCGCCTGCCTCACCGCCTCCGCCTTCCCCCCCCCGATCTGGCCCTGGCACCGGTGGAAGAAGCGCGCCAGGCCCTTGCCCGGCTGCCCCTGCGGGGCTTCGCCACCCTGGAGGCGGAAGGCTGGAGACTCCTCCTGCCCGACCTGCGGGATCTCAGCGGTGTGATGAGCGAAGGGGGCCTGCAGCTCCAGCGGGTCTGCTCCGATCAGCCGGAGACCCACGTGGCGGCGGCGGCCCTCGGCCTCGAGACGGACTGGCCCCCGGCTGCGCCGACCGCTGCGGAGGATCTGCGGGGGGAGGAACTCACGATCCACCGGGGCACCCTCCGCTCCGGGGATCAGCTCACCGCCTGGGGGTCGGTGCTGGTGCTGGGGGACGTGAACCCCGGGGCCGCCATCGCCGCGGGCGGGCACGTGCTGGTGTGGGGCCGGCTGCGGGGCGTGGCCCATGCCGGTTGCCACGGGGACTCCGCGGCGCGGATCGTGGCCCTCAAGCTTCACCCGCTCCAGCTGCGGATCGCCGATGCCGTGGCACGGGGACCCTCGGACAGCCCCCAGGAGGGCCTGGCGGAGGAAGCCCATCTGGTGGAGGGGGAGATCCGGATCGACCCCGCCGGCCCGACCTGGCCCCTCGATCCACGCGATCCCCCCAGGAATTGGACCTAATCTGCCCCCACGCCCGCTGTTGCCGTGACCACCCCGACCGCACGCCAGATCCTGATCTGCTCCGGCAAGGGGGGAGTCGGCAAGACGACCCTCACCGCCAACCTCGGCGTGGCCCTGGCCAAGCTGGGGGAGGCCACGGTGGTGCTCGACGCGGACTTCGGCCTGCGCAATCTGGATCTGCTGCTGGGGCTCGAGAACCGCATCGTCTACACCGCCCAGGACGTTCTCGCCGAGACCTGCCGCCTGGACCAGGCCCTGGTGCGCCACAAGCAGGAACCCAACCTCTCCCTGCTGCCGGCGGGCAACCCCCGCATGCTGGAGTGGCTCACCCCCGAGGACATGAAGCGCATCGTCGGCCTGCTGGCCGAGCGGTTCGACTACGTCCTGATTGACTGCCCGGCCGGCATCGAGGCGGGCTTCCGCAACGCCGCGGCCGCCTCCCGGGAGGCGATCGTGATCACCACCCCCGAGGTCTCCGCCGTGCGCGATGCCGACCGGGTGATCGGCCTGCTCCACACCCAGGGGGTCTCCCCCATTCAGCTGGTGCTCAACCGGGTGCGGCCCCAGATGATGGCCAGCCAGGAGATGCTGGCCGTGGACGATGTCACCGACATCCTTGCCCTGCCTCTGCTGGGGCTGGTGGTGGAGGACGAACAGGTGATCGTCTCCACCAACCGCGGCGAACCCCTCACCCTCAACGGCCGGGAGTCGCCGGCGGGGAGGGCCTACATGAACGTGGCCCGCAGACTCCGGGGTGAGGAGGTGCCCCTGATCGATCCCTCGAGGGAACGGCGGGGCCTGCGGGCACGGCTGATGGGCCGCCTCAGGAAATCCGGGATCCTCTGACCTCAGCCATGTCTCTCCTCGAGTTCATCCAGCGGCTTCTGGGCCGTCCCGCCCCGAGCGCCGGCACCGCGAAGGAGCGGCTGCAGCTGGTGCTCGCCCATGACCGCAGCGATCTCAACCCCGAACTGCTGGAGCGGATGCGGCGGGAGATCCTCGAGGTGGTGCAGCGGTACGTGGAGATCGACCTGGAGGGGGGGGACGTGAGTCTCGAGACCGAGGACAGGGTGACCGCCCTGGTGGCGAACCTGCCGATCAAGCGCACCCTTCGCGCTACCCAGCCCCTGGGGGGGAAAACTTCCGAAGCCTCCCGTTCCTGACGCCGGCGGGGAACCCTGACCCCTACCTCCCGGGGTTCCATGCCACGTCTGCAGCCGCCATCCGGGCCCGGTCTGAGCGAGCCGCTCGCCCCGATCACCCCGGCGGAGCAGCGCGTGCTCGAGGCCCTGGGGAGTGGCGGCAGCAACCGTGCCATCGCCGCGCAGCTGGTGATCAGCCCCCGCACCGTGGAAAGCCACGTGTCGAATCTCCTGGCCAAGACGGGCTGCCGCAACCGGACTCAGCTGGTGTTGTGGACCCTCTCGCGGTCGTAGGCTCCCCCGGGGCCATGCCGGCTTAGCTCAGCGGTAGAGCAGCGCTTTTGTAAAGCGAAGGCCGTCGGTTCAAATCCGTCAGCCGGCTCTCTTCGCCCTTTCCGACCCGCCGGAGTGATGCTGTGCCTGCCGAGCAGACGAACCGGTCTAGTTTCGAGACGATGGCCGGGTGAGAAGGGATGACATGAAGGAAGGGGAAGCCACCGGAGGAGAGGAGCGGGAAGCGGCGGACCTCCGGCAGGAACTGGAGACCACCCGCGAACGCATCGCGCTCTACGGAAGGCTGATCGAGGATCTTCCAGGGATCTACGAGGACAAGTTCCGGGAGCGGGTGGCTCCCCTTCTCGAGCAGAATCGGCTTCTGGCCGCGGAGGGCAGGAAGCTGCGGGAGGATGTGGCCCGACTCCCCGGCGGAACCCCTTCCGCCGCGACCCGTGCCGCCCTGCCTCCGGCCGGGGGAAACCGTCGCGAGCCGCCGCGCCTCGCCACGTTTCCCCCCGTGACGCTGCTGCTGGGACTGGCGGCGGGCGGGGCCCTGGTGCTTGCCGGCAGCCTGGTGATGCAGGTGCTGCGGCCGAGCGAACCGCCACCCGCCGCACTCACCCCGCCCACCGCGCCCCAGGACCGGCAGGGACCGGCAGAACCAGAGGAGGTTCGTCAGGCTGTCAGCCCGGACGAACTCCTGCTGAGTGTCGACGGGCTGAGCTGGGTCGAGGTGCGCACCGTTGACCAGGAACGGATCTTCGTGGGGGATCTGCGGGGCGATCGTCGCTTCCCCCTCGGCAGGGGCCTGCGCGTTTCCGCCGGACGGCCTGATCTGGTGACGGTGGAGGCCAGCGGCCTGCCGGCGCGGATCCTCGGGGAGATCGACGAGATCGGGTGGCAGACCTTCCTTCCCGATCAGCGGCCCCGTTCGGAGAACAGCCAGAGCGCCGCCGCGAGCAGGGCCCAGCCCACCCAGGAGAGTGCAAGCAGCGGCGAGGCCAGTCGCACGAAGGGCTCCACGAGCCAGTGACTCGCCGCCACGGTGATCAGCACCACGATCACCACGGCCAGCATCAGCCCGCCCCCCGCCGCAGAAGATTCCATTCTCCCGAGGACGTCCAGGCCAGCACGGTGCTGGCGATGCCCGAAGACTTCGGCCAGGGGAGCGGGGCGAGCAGCGGAAGCCGGGGAAAGCGGTGGTGGGCCTCCTGGGCGTCGAGAGCAGCGGGCTCCCCGGACCGGTTGGCGCTGGTGGTGGCCAGCGGACCACTCCGGCGCAGCAGTTCCAGCGCCATGGGGCAGTCAGGCACCCGCAGGCCGAGGGAGATGCCGCCGGGATGGAGCGCCCGGGTGACGGGCCCTTCGATGGGCAGCACCAGGGTGACCTGGCCGGGCCAGCAGCGTTCCGCCTGCTCCATCCAGGCCGGATGCCACGGAACCGCCAGCGTGTCGAGGAGCTGGCCGAGATCGGCCCCCATCAGGATCAGCGGTTTGTGGTCGGGCCTGCGCTTCAGGCTCCAGAGCTGGCGGGAGGCCTCGGGGATTGCGGCGAGGGCCGGCACCGTGTCGGTGGGGAAGAGGGCAGCCCCTCCCGAGCGGAGGTGGGCGCCGAGGCCGAAGGGATCGAGGAGAGCGGCGGAAGGAATCACGGCAATGCGGTGCGGCGGTCCTTCCCCCAGGGGGCGCGGCGGGCACTGGCGAAGCGGCGTACGCCCTCGATGTCGGTGTGGTGGCGCACGCCGGTGAGCCCGGCCTCGCCCAGGAGACGCAGCACGGCTTCGCTCTGGTCGTGATGATGCTCCAGCAGAAGACATCCCCCCGGAGCGAGACCCTGGGGCGCGCCCGTCACGATCGAGCGGATCGCGGCCAGGCCGTCCACGCCCCCGTCGAGGGCGCTCCGGGGCTCCTGATCACGCACGACGGGCTCGAGCTGTTCCACCAGGGAAGTGGGAATGTAAGGGGGATTGGCCACCACCAGATCCAGCCGGCCCCACCAGGGTTGCAGGGGCTGCCACCAGGACCCCGCCAGCAGGGAGACCCGGTCGTCGACCTGCGCACCCTGAACGTTGCGTTCGGCGATGGCGAGAGCCTCGGAGGAACTGTCCACCGCGATCCCCCGCGCGCAGGGAAGGGCCCTGGCGAGGGCGATCGCCAGACAGCCCGACCCCGTGCCGAGATCAGCCCAGAGGAGAGGGGCGGATCGGCAGCCGGCGGGATGGCGGGCAAGGGCCAGATCCACGAGGAGTTCGGTCTCCTGGCGAGGGATCAGCACTCCGGGAGCGACCATGAGGTCGAGGTCCCTCCAGGGGCAGTGGCCCAGCAGATACTGCAGCGGCACATGGTGTTCGAGGTGACGCCGCCAGAGCGAGGCGATCGCCCCACGGCCCCGATCGAGGCTGATCCTGCGTTCGGGGTGCAGGCGGCAGGCCTGAAGGCGAGACCAGGGGATGCCACCCCCCAGATCGAGCAACCAGTCGAAGTCCGCGGCCGAGCCACCCAGGGCCAGCTGCTGACGGCGCCAGTCCAACAGTTCCTGGCCCGTGAGCACCTCCTCCCCGGCGGAGGCAGCAAGGCGGAGCGGGACGGGGGCTTGGAATTCCGGCACCATCGCCTGACCCTAGGCAGCCCTGATCAGCGGGGACGCCACCGCAGACCGGGCTCTGCGCAGAGGCGCCCGGCCAGTTCGAGCTCCAGCAGCCGGCCGGCCAGTTCGGAGCCGGAGAGCCCGAGCAGCTCCCGCAGCTGGGGCAGGGAGGCACCGCCGCCGACCGCGTCGAGCAGGACCCGCTGATCGGGACGGAGGGAGCCCTGGTGGGGCACGGCGGCCGCATCGCGGTCCAGGGGGCCGCGGCCCAGGTGGTCCAGCAGGTCGGCGGGATCCAGCAGCGGGGTGGCGCCACGACTGAGGAGACGGTTGCTGCCGAGGGCGGACCGCCGACCGGCGTCGGCGGGCACCACCCAGAGCGGCAGCTCCTGACGCCAGGCCAGGTCGGCGGAATGAAGCGCCCCACTTCCGCGGGGACACTCCACCACCACCACGGCCGCGGCGAGAGCCACCTGCAGACGGTTGCGGCAGGCGAAATGCCCCGGCGAGACCGAAGCACCCGGAGGGGACTCGGTGACGAGGAGGCCGGAGCGGGCGACCCGCTCCTGGAGCAGGGCGTGGTGGCGGGGATAGACCCGCTCCAGTGGCGTGCCCAGGACGCCGACCGGGGCCCCGCCCGCCTCCAGGCAGCCCTCATGGGCGGCGGCGTCGATGCCCTCGGCCAGACCGCTCACCACGGGCCAGCCGGCCTCGGCCAGGGCCGCGCCGATCCGGCGGGCCATGCCGAGGCCGTGGGCAGAGGGTCGGCGCGTGCCCACGACCGCCACCGCCCGCCGGCTGGAGAGGGGAGGCCAGAGGGAACCCCGCCCCCGCCAGCACAGCTGCACGGGAGGGCGGGAAAGCTGGTCCATCGCCGCGGGCCAGCGTGGGTCGCCGGGCAGGAGCACGCCTCGCCCGCCCCGGCTCACCCGGCTCCAGCGGGGCAGCGGATCCTCACCCCAGGCGGCCCGGTAGTTCTGGAAACGTTGAGACAGATCGGCCCCCCAGCCCGGCAGGGCGGCGAGCTCCTCGGCAGGAGCCGCCCAGGCCCTCTCCAGAGAGCCGAAGGCCGAGATGACCGCCCGTAGGCGGGCCGGGCCGATGCCGGGGCAACGGCTCCAGAGGAGCCACCAGAGGCGCTGCGAATGGCCCCAGCGGCTCGCCACGAAGGAGGCCCGCACCAGCTCACCCATCGGACCGCCTCCCGAACCCGGCTGTCAGTACATATGTACTGAATCATAGGGGATCCGGGCCCTGCGTCAGAACCTGGACGGCCCGCTGCAGATCGGCGGGCAGCCGTCGCATCACCCGCTGCCTGCCCTCCCGGAGCTCCAGGGCCACCAGCTCCACCCGCGCCTCGGCCGCCACCCCTCCGGCGCGGGTCTCGAAGAGGCTGCGCCACGGAAGCCGCGGGCCCCGGGGCGGCTCCGCCTGACTCCAGACCGCCACCTCGTCGCCATGCCTGAGGGGGCGGCGGTAGTCGATCGACAGGGACACCACCGGCAGTTCGAGGCCCCGGGCCGACAGCGCGCTGTAGGCCAGCCCCGCCGCGGCCAGCGCCTCGACACGCGCCTCCTCGAGCCAGGCGAGATAGGCGCCGTGCCACATCACTCCGGCATGGTCGGTGTGCTGGGGCAGGACCCGCCTCCGCAGACACCAGGCCCGGGCCGGTCCGGGTTCACCACGCTGCATCACGGTGTTCAACACGGGGGGATGGGAACGCTTCGCCGCCATAGGCTGAAACCGTGACACGCACAAGCCAGTGTTCCGCAACCTTCTGATCGCCGATTCCGGCAAGGGTCACGTGGAGGAGATGGCGCGCATGCTGCGCCAGATCCCCCCGCTCCGCGAGGCCAGGGTCACCCTGCTTCACGTGGTGCCCGAGCAGGGAGCCGAGGAATTCCGCGAGCACCGCGGCCGTGCCGACGAGGTGCTGGCGGGCGCGCTCGAGAGGATCGGCCTCGAGGCCACCGGCGTCACGACCCTGGTGCGGGAGGGCGACACCAAGCAGACCGTGCTCAAGGTGGCCGAGGAGATCGACGCGGATCTGATCCTGATGGGATCGCGGGGGCTGGGTCGACTCCAGTCGATCCTGGCCAACAGCGCCAGCCAGTACGTGTTCCAGCTCTCCACCCGGCCGATGCTGCTGGTGCGCGACGACCTCTACGTACGGGCCATCAACCGGGTGATGGTCACCGTGGACGGCACCGGCGTGGGCGACGACGCCATGAAGCTGGCCTGTGAACTGGTGCGGGAGATCCCCGGAGGCAGCCTCACCGGCGTGCACGTGAGCCACCACGACGTGATCCCCTCACGGGGCGGCCGCACTCCCGCCGACGAGGTGCTGGAGAAAGCCGTTTCGCGGGCCCGCTCCCTCGGCGTGGAGATGAAGCCGATTCACCGCACCGGTGACATCGGGCGCGCCGTGTGCGCCGCCGCGGAAGAGGCCAGGGCGGATCTGCTGGTGATTGCCTCCCAGGATCGGCGCCCCCTGGTGGCGAAGGCCCTCGTGGATCTGGATCGGCTGCTCGGGAGCTCGGTGAGCGACTACATCAGGGTTCATGCTCCCGCTCCGGTGCTGCTGGTGCGGGAGCCGGAACGGGGGCGCTGAGGCTCAGCCTCCCTGGCGGCTGCTGGTCTGGATGTAGAGAACGATCAGGAAGACGGACGGAACCAGAACGAACAGGAGGCTGGCGATGAAGCCGAGGTCGTTGGTTTCCATGCTGGAGGTGAGGGTGGAGCGAACGTATCACCGCTCTCCTGGCGGCTCGGCAGGGGCTTCATCGGTCGTTGCGCTGGCGGTGGTTCCGGGACCCTGTTCCTCCTCATGGGACTCCGGCCCCGCCGACGTCTGCTCCTCCTCCGAAGGAGTCGGCCAGGCCGTGGGGCCCTCCGGCAGGGGGTCGTGGCGGGCCTGCTCGATCCTTCCGTCGCGGTCGGCCAGCCCCGTCTGCGGCCGGGTGAGCACGATCACCGAGCGGTTCACCAGCGACTGACAGGCGAGGCGCCAGCTGTCGGGCCGCCGGCGCAGGCGCTGGATCTCCACCGGGGTGGCTGCGGAGAGCGCTCCGGGCTCCCCCACCACCTCCACGAAGCAGGTGATGCACTGGCCGCAGCCGCCGCAGTTGCCCAGTTTTCCCTTCAGTCCGTAGAGCTCGATGCCTTCCCGGAGAGCCACCTCGCGGAGGTTCTCCCCCGGGTAGCAGGAGACGTCCCGGCCTTCACGGACGAATCGGATCACGGGCATGGGCCCCTCCAGCGCTCCATCTCCATTCTGATGGCGGCGCTGCCGTTGCGGTCCGTAACCGGAGCGGCCGAGGCGTCGGCGACACCCTCTACCATCGCTCCGTTGGATCGGCTCCGCCGATCGTTTTCCCTGCCGGTCCAGGGCCTGGCCCAGGCCAGCGTCCCCACCGGCAGCCCCTGTCAACCCAGACCTGACCCCCATGGGATTGCCCTGGTACAGGGTGCACACGGTCGTGATCAACGACCCGGGCCGACTGCTCGCCGTGCACCTCATGCACACCGCCCTGGTCGCCGGCTGGGCCGGCTCCATGGCTCTCTACGAGCTGGCCATCTTCGACCCCTCCGACCCGGTGCTCAACCCGATGTGGCGCCAGGGCATGTTCGTGATGCCGTTCATGGCCCGCCTGGGCGTCACCGGCAGCTGGAGCGGCTGGAGCGTCACCGGTGAGACCGGCGTCGATCCGGGCTTCTGGAGCTTCGAAGGTGTCGCCGC
>CAZVPB010000046.1:0-12836 GCA_964628165.1 uncultured Cyanobium sp. | reverse complement strand
TCAGGCCCCGCCGCGGAACAGATGCGAATGCCCGGCCGAATACAGCTTCGAGCGGGCCCCGTCCGGATCAGCCAGCGCCGGGCTCACCACGTAGAGGGTGGTGCGGATCAGGTTGCGCTCGCGGCTGGTGGCTGCCATCCGATTCAGCGGCACCACGGTGATCCACTGCTCCGGCCAGCTCACCCGGTAGCCGATCGCCACCGGCGTGTCGGAGGGATAGTGCTGCAGCAGTTCCGCCTCCACCTCCTCCACGTGCCGTGCGCTCAGGTAGAGACAGAGCGAGGCCTGCAGCGCGGCCAGTCGCGCCAGCGATTCCCGCTCCGGCACACCGGTGCGACCTCCCGCGCGGCTGAGCACGATCGTCTGCACCAGGCCCGGAATGGTGAGCTCACGGCCCAGGGCGGCGGCGGTGGCCTGGTAGGCGCTCAGCCCCGGCACCACCTCCACGCCGATGCCGGCGTCGGCGAGGGCGCAGATCTGCTCCTGCAGCGCCCCGTACAGACACGGGTCGCCGTCGTGCAGGCGCACCACCCGCTTGCCGGCCCGGGCCCCCTCCACCATCACCTCCAGCAGCTGCTCGAGGGTGAGGGAGCGGGTGGGGATCCGCTCGCAGCCTTCCGGCGCCAGCCGGGCGATGGCCGGGTTCACCAGCGAGTCGGTCCACACCAGCACCTCCGCCTGCTCGATCGCCCGCAGGGCCCGCAGGGTGAGCAGATCGGGGGCTCCGGGTCCGGCCCCCACGATCTGCACGAGTGGCCCGTTCTGCCGCTCCTGCGGCGCACCTGCCGCCGTGCCGTTGCCGCTCATGCCCTTCTCGCTCCGCCGCCGGTGGGGTCGGGCAGGGGCCGCCGCTTGCCGTAGAGCCACCAGAGGCCGAGGCCGCCGAGGGCGATCAGCACCAGGCTCATCAGCTGGGCCATGCGCAGCCCGCCGCTGCAGAAGGGCGGCGTGGAGAACAGGCACAGCGGATCGATCCTCAGCCCCTCGATCCACACGCGGCCGCTGCTGTAGGCCATCAGGTACACGCAGGTGAGCGCGCCGGCGGGGAGATCGATGCGGCCGCGGCGGGCGGCGCGGAAGAGCAGCAGCAGCAGGACGCAGACGCCCAGGTTCCACACCGACTCGTAGAGGAAGGTGGGATGGAAGGTGCTCTCGCCGAGGAATTCAGGCGGGCGGTGGTCGTAGGGGATGGTGAGTCTCCAGGGCAGATCGGTGGGCAGGCCGAAGGCCTCGGAGTTGAAGAAGTTGCCCCAGCGGCCGATCGCCTGGCCCAGGGCCACCGCCGGCACCAGCACGTCGAGCAGGGGCCAGAACGCCTGCTGCCGGGCCCGGCAGAACAGGATCAGGGTGAGGGTGCCGCCGATCAGGGCGCCGTGGATGGCGATGCCGCCCCGCCAGATGGCGAACGCGTCCGCCCAGTTGCCCTGGTACTGGCGCCACTCGAACACCACGTAATAGAGCCGGGCTCCCACCACCGACCCCAGCACCAGCCAGGGCAGCAGATCCACGATCAGCGAGGGATCCATGCCCTGCCGGCGGGCCAGCTGAATCGAGAGAGCCAGGCCCAGCAGCACGGCCAGGGCAATGAGCAGTCCGTACCAGCGGAAGGAGAGGGGGCCCAGCTGAAAGATCAGGGGCCCCGGAGACGTGAAGACGGCGGGAAGGAAAGGGATGGGCGGCATCGGGTTCCGAGGGGATCAGACGATCCCCTCGGCGGCCTGCACCTTCTCCACCTGCCGCTTCTTCAGCACCAGCATGATCTGGGCCAGGGCCACGGCGGCGAAGAAGGCCAGCAGGCCATAGATCCGCACCGGGTTCTGCAGCACCACCTCGGCATCCAGCTGCCCGAAGCCGCCCACGTTGGGGTCCTCGGTGAGGGGGGCGCCGGCCTCGATGGCGTCACCCACCTGGGCGGTGATGGTGAGTCCGGGGGGCACCGTCTCGGTGGCCACGGCGCCGTCGGCGGTGGCGATCTCCACGGTGGAGCCGCCGTTGTCCTCAGCCAGGATGGCGCTCACCCGGCCGGCGGCGGGGGCGTTCACGATGTTGTTGTTGCTCTTCTCACCGGTGGGATACACCTGGCCCCGGCCGCGGTTGCCGCCGATGTGGAGGGAATACTTGCCGAAGTGGATGTTGGGATCCTCGGCCGGGTCGGGCGAGAGAATCGGGAAGACGATCTTCTGGTGGTCGTCGCCGGGCAGCGGACCCACCAGCAGGATGTTGGGCTGGTCCTCGCTGTACTGGGTGACGAACACCCCCTCGGTCTCCTCCTTCAGCTCGGGGGTGAGACGGTCCGCCGGAGCGAGGCGGAAGCCGTCGGGAAGCATCACCACCGCCCCCACGTTGAGACCGGTGCGGCTGCCGTCGCCGGCCAGCTGCTGCCGGGAGGTGTCGTAGGGAATCTCCACCTCCGCCTTGAACACCGTGTCGGGGAAGACGGCCTGGGGCACCTCCACCCGGGTGGGCATCTTGGCCAGGTGGCAGTTGGCGCACACGATCTTGCCGGTGGCCTCCCGCGGGGATTCGTAGTTCTGCTGGGCCCAGAAGGGGTAGGCCCAGACCGGGGCGGCACCGGAGATCAGGAGGCAGAGGCCCAGGCCCAGGGAGATCAGGAAGCCGAGCGGAGCGGAGAGAAGGCGACGCATGGGACGGGTCGGCGGCGTGGGGGGAAGGGGAGGAAACGGGAAGGGCTCAGGCCCACCACGGGTTGTCGCCGGTGCGGAAGTCGGTCTCCGTCCACTGGCTGAGGAACACCTTGTCGTTCTCCACGTTCACGTGGGCGAGGGCGAGGGAGAGGGGCGCCGGGCCGCGCACCACCTTGCCGTTCGGGTCGTACTGGCTGCCGTGGCAGGGGCAGATGAACTTGTTGGCGCCGCTGTTCCAGGGCACCACGCAGCCGAGATGGGTGCAGATCGCGTTGATGCCGAAGTCGCCGATCGCCTCGGGGCCCTCCACCAGCAGGTAGGTGGGATCCCCCTTCAGTCCCTGCACGAGGCTGCGGTCCCCCTCCTTGTGGGTGCTGAGCCAGCCGCTGGCGGTCACGTCGTTGCCCAGCTCGTCCTTGGCGCTGGTGCCGCCGCCGCTGCCCGCCGCCTTCGGGGGGATGAAGTAGTTCACCACCGGATACAGGGCGCCGAGAGCCACACCCGTCACCGATCCGAAGGTGAGCAGGTTCATGAACTGACGGCGACCCATTCCGGGAACGTCACCACCCGGGGAGGAAGCAGGGATCTGGGTCATTCGCAATGTTCCGGTGGGAACCGGAGCAACGTGCGGCCATTATGAACCTTGCCCCCGCCGGGCCGGCCGCGGGCCGCGGAGCCTGCTCCGCCCCTGCAACATGCTGTTGTGCTGCTCCGGCCGCCCCTTGCCGCCCATCTCGCCCCCCCCTCCCCCCGCCGGCGGGCCGGCCGAGCCGCTGAGCGGCGAGGAGGTGGTGGCCCTGCTGCGGGAGCGCTGGCAGGCTTCCTACGACCTGCAGCTGGTGCAGCGGCGTGGCCGGCTCTATCTCCAGGTGATGTGGGGTCACCTCGAACAGCAGTCCTTCCCCCTCACGGCGGAGGCCTACGGCGAGCGGCTCGCCGCGCTGGCCGGAGCCCTCAACGACCTCGGCGTCGCCGCCCAGGTGCGCCACTGGCTCGCCACCACCCGCGACCGGCCCCGCCTCGGCAAGGCCCTCTCGCTCGCCCTCGATCCCCCCGGCGGCCGCCTCAGGGAATTTCTGCTCTGAGCTGCCGCCTCAGCCCTCCCCAGGCAGGGAGAGCACCGCGGCGGAGCCGCCCCGCACCGAACCGGCGAAGGCCACCAGGGCCACCCCCACCAGATACAGGGTGGTGATGGCGCCGCTCAGCAGCAGCATCGTGACCGGATCGGTGGAGGGGGTGAGCACCGCTCCGGCCAGGGCGCTGGCGAACACCACCCAGCGCCAGGCCCGCAGCATGCGCCCCGCGTCGATCAGCCCCAGCGCCCCCAGCACCAGCTGCAGCACCGGCAGCTGGAAGGCCAGGCCGGTGGCGAGCATGAGCAGCAGCACGAAATCGAGGTAGCGCTCGATCGACCACATCGGCTCCACCACGTCGGCGCCGTAGCTGGCCAGAAAGCGCAGTGCCGCCGGCACCAGCGCCCACCAGGCGAAGGCCAGTCCGGCGGCGAAGAGCAGGCTCGATCCGGCCACCGCCGGCGCCACCAGCCGCCGTTCCCGCCGGGTCAGGCCCGGCAGCACGAAGGCCAGCGCCTCGACGAGCACGTAGGGGAGCGCCAGCACCAGCCCGGCGTAGCCCGCCACCTTCACCGACACGAAGAGGAACTCGCCGGGGGCCAGCTGCAGGAACCGCATGCCGGCGGCGGGCACCTCCAGCAGCCGCACCAGGGGCCGCACGAAGGCGAAGCAGCCGAGGGCCGCCACCACGATCGCCAGCAGGCTGCGCAGGATCCGCCGCCGCAGTTCCTCGAGGTGGTCCACCAGGCTCATCTCCACCTCGGCCGGAAACTCGTCCTCCGGCGAAGGCAGCGGGATGGGCGGAGTCACCTCCGGCTCGATCGCGTCGCGCTCGTTCATGGGCATGCCTTCCCCGCGAGGTTAGGGGGAGAGAGCAGGGGCAGGGCCCGCCCGGGCTGCCCCCACACCACCTCGCCGCCGCGGTGCCGCACCGTGCCCGCGGCCGCGCCGGCGATGCGCTGGAGGTCGTCGGTGGGCACCATCACCACCGGCACCCGGGCATTGCCGCGGCCCCGGCTGAAGTGGGCGGCGAGGTCGGCCGCCGCCGCCAGGTCGGCCTCGCCGGGGGAGGCCTCGGAGGCCTTGAGCACCACGTGGCTGCCGGGACATTCCTGGGCGTGGAACCAGAGGTCGCCGCTGCGGGCGCGCCGCAGGCTGATCCATTCGTTCTGCCGGTGGTTGCGGCCCACCTGCAGCCGCAGCCCCCCCGGCGAGCGGAGCTCCAGGGGCTGGGGCGACGCCTCGCCCGCCCGGCCGGCCCCGCGGCGCCTCGACCGCTCCGTGCCCCCGGCCCCGGAACCCAGGGCCTCGGCCACCTCCTGCTCCACCGCCGCCATCTCCTCGGCGTCCCGGGCGGCCTCGAGAAAGCCGACACTGGCCTCCAGCCAGTCCTTTCGGCGGCGGTCCTCCTCCAGCCGCGCCTCGATCGCCGCCACCGAGCGGCGCAGCTTGCGGGCCCGCCTGTAGAGCGACTGCGCCTCCTCGATGGTGGGCCGGTCCGGATCCGGGCGGCTCAGCAGTCCGTCGGCACGACGGCTCAGGCCGTCGGCGTCCGCCACCGCCGCCAGGGCCTGCCGCTGCCGCTCCAGGTCCCGCTCCACCCGCTCCAGGGCGGCCGCCAGCCGCTGTTCCAGCAGCCGGCGGCGCCGTTCCAGATCGCGCCCGGCGACGCGTTCGCCGTAGTACCGGGCCAGGCTCCGGTTGATCGCCAGCGGATCATCCGCCTCCTCGCCGGTGCCGCCGTCCTCGTCCCAGCAGCGGTAGTCGCTGGCGCCGCCGAAGCGGAGCCGGAACCGCCCCGCCTCCACGCACTCCAGCCAGGCTTCCCAGCGAAGGCGCAGCGGCCTCCACTGCCGTTCCTCCAGCTCCTCCACGGAGCGCTCCAGCAGGGGGCCCTCCCCGCCGTCGAGGCCCTCGCACAGCTGGCGGGCCAGGGCAGGCCCGATGCCCTGGTAGGCCTTCCGCAGGGCTTCGCCGAGGGGCAGCGGCTGCAGCGAGAGCCGGCGCCGCCAGCTCGCCTCGCTCTCCTGGCGCCGCGGCGGCTCGCCCCCCATCGGCGGCGGCGGACGGTAGGGATCGCCGGTGCCGATCGGCCGCAGCCGCGACTGGTCGCCGCGCACCTGTCGCCCGAGGGCAATCACCCGCCGCTCCCGGTCGAGCAGAAAGAGGTTGCTGTGGCGACCCATCAGCTCCAGCACCAGCCAGCGCTCGGGCGGGTCGGAGGGCCGCCGGGCGAAGGCCAGTTCCACCACCCGCTCCCAGCCGGGCTGTTCGATGGCGGTGAGGGCCAGGCCCCGCAGGCCGCTGCGCAGCTGGAGGGCCAGGGTGCTTCCCTCCCCCTGCCGCGGCGGCGGCGCGATCGCCAGCAGCCGCGGCGCCTCCGCATCCCAGGCGAGTTCGATCCAGTGGAAGCCGTCCAGCGTCCGGAAGGCCAGCTGCACGGCCCGGTCTCCCCCCTGCTGGGTCTGCTCGCAGCGGGAGGGCACCAGCACCGGCAGCAGTTCGCCCACCACCGCCTTCAGGGTGGTGGCGTCGATCGGCTGCAGCTTCGCCACGCCCCTACTCTGCGCCCAGTGTCCGTCCAGCCTGATGCCATCCCCGGCCGGTGCCGCCCGCCTCTTCGTGATCACCGGACCCAGCGGGGTGGGCAAGGGCACGCTGGTGGGCCGTCTGCTGCGCCGCCATCCCGACCTGTGGCTGTCGGTGTCGGCCACCTCCCGGGCGCCGCGGCCCGGGGAGGTGGAGGGGGAGCACTATTTCTTCCTCGGCCGCCGGGAGTTCCAGCAGCGGGTGGAGAGCGGCGGGTTCCTGGAGTGGGCCGAATTCGCCGGAAACCTCTACGGCACGCCGCGGCAGCCGGTGGAGAGCCATCTGGCCAGCGGGCGGCCGGTGCTCCTCGAGATCGAGCTGGAGGGGGCGCGGCAGGTGCGGCGCAGCTTCCCTTCGGCCTGCCTGGTGCTGATCAAGCCCCCGTCCTTCGCCGAACTGGAACGCCGCATCCGCAGCCGTGGCACCGACAGCGAGGACGCCATTCAGCGACGCCTGGCGCGGGCGCGGCAGGAACTCCAGGCGGAGGCGGAATTCGATGCGGTGGTGGTGAACGATGACCTCGACCAGGCCCAGGCGGAACTGGAGGGGCTGATGGATCTGCGGCAGCGGGTGGGCCCCGCCTGAACCGGGCGGTGCCCATGGAGCGCTGAGCATGAAAAAGGGCGGCCATGGCGGCCGCCCGGGGATCTCTGAACTGCCGGAGAACACTCCTGGGGAGGTTCCGGCGTCGATGGAAATTCAGAGGGGATGGAAGAGGAGATCGGGGAAGAACCGGTTGAACTCGATCATGATCCCGGCGGTGAGGAAGAACCAGATCGCGGCGAACACCGGGGCGGTGGTGAGGAACTTCTTCATGGATGGATTGGGGGGCGGCGGAAGAACGGAGGGGGAAAGGATTCAGCGGGGGGAGACGGTGACCTTGGCGTCGGATTCGAGCAGGTCTCCGCCGCTGAATTCCTTGAAGGCGGCGAGGGGCCAGGTGGCCGCCGCGAGGGTGCTCTTGAAGGCCAGGGGCAGATCGATCTGGATCTCCTTCATCGTGGCGTCCTTGCCGCCGCGGACGGCGCGGAGGTAGGTGCGGCCGGCCCAGCCGATGCAGCCGGCGATGTAGAGGAAGGCGATGCCGGGGATGATGAAGTCACCGGCGTGGCTCCAGCGGCCGTCCACGATCAGGTGGGGCAGGCCGTCCTCGCCGCAGAGGGCCTGGCTGTACATCTCGAAGCGGGCCTGGGCCTGTTCGGTCTTGGCGGCGGAGGCGCGCTGCTGGAAGCGGGGGTTCTCGGCGCAGGGGGTGAGGCCTCCGATCTCGGCGTGGGCCATCGGGGCGAAGCCGAGCACCAGGAAACCGGCCAGCAGGGCCGCGAACAGTCGGCGAGTGAGGAGGCGACGCATGGGAAAGCTGTACGGCCAGGATGTCACGAGCGGACAGTAGAAGACCCTTCCTGCACCCATGCCCACCGTTCTGGCGCTCGAAACAAGTTGTGACGAGTCGGCCGCGGCGGTGGTGCGGCAGGGCCGCGTGCTGGCCGGCGCGGTGGCCTCCCAGGTGGAGGAACACGCCCGCTGGGGGGGCGTGGTGCCCGAGATCGCCTCGCGCCGCCATCTCGAGGCCCTGCCGCCGCTGATCGAGCGGGTGCTGGCCGAGAGCGGCGTGGCCATGGCGGACCTCGACGCCATCGCCGCCACCGTCGCCCCCGGCCTGGTGGGCGCCCTGCTGGTGGGTTCGGTCACCGCCCGCACCCTGGCCCGGCTGCACCGCCGGCCCTTCCTCGGCATCCATCACCTCGAGGGGCATCTCTGCTCGGTGCACCTGGGCGATCCGCTGCCGCCGGAGCCCCACCTGGTGCTGCTGGTGAGCGGCGGCCACAGCGAGCTCGTGCGGGTCGACGGTCCCGGCGCCTACCGGCGGCTGGGCCGCAGCCGCGACGACGCCGCCGGGGAATGCTTCGACAAGGTGGCGCGGCTGCTGGGGCTCGGTTACCCCGGCGGCCCGGCGATCCAGGCGGCCGGCCGCGAGGGGGATCCCCACCGCTTCCGGCTGCCCAAGGGCAGGGTGTCGCTGCCCGGCGGTGGCTTCCACCCCTACGACTTCAGCTTCAGCGGCCTCAAGACCGCGATGATGCGCCTGGTGCGGCAGCTGCAGGCCACCGGCGAACCGCTGCCCCTCGCCGACCTGGCGGCGAGCTTCGAGCAGGTGGTGGCGGAGGTGCTGGTGGAGCGCAGCCTGCGCTGCGCCCGCGACCAGGACCTGGGCCGGCTGGTGCTGGTGGGCGGGGTGGCCGCCAACCGCAGACTGAGGGAGCGGCTCGCCGTGGCCGCCGGCGAGATGGGTCTCGACTGGCGCGTGGCGCCGCTGGCCTACTGCACCGACAACGCGGCGATGGTGGGGGTGGCGGCGGAGCAGCGGCTGCTGGCCGGCTGCCTCAGCGACCCGGCCCTGGGGGTCGCGGCGCGGCTGCCCCTGGAGGAGGCCGCCGTCCTCTACGGCACGCCGCCGCCGATCTGATCCCGTTAATGTGTCTTGATCCGCATTCGCAACTGGAGCGGTTCCATGGGCATGGCGCCACCCCTCCCCCTCGAGTCCCGCCCCGGCCCGAACGGAGGCGATTCCGGCGGCGGCGAGCCGCTGGTGGAACCCGTCTCCCAGGAGGAGCTCAATTCCTGGCGGCGGGGCTTCACCCCCCAGGCCGAGATCTGGAACGGCCGGCTGGCGATGGTGGGTCTCTCGGTGGGGCTGACGGTGCTGGTGATCGCCCGCCTCATACCCTCCCCCTGAGGGCCTGGGCCAGTTCGCTGGGCTTGAGGCTGTGGCCGATGGCCTCCTGGCCGCTGATGCGCCCCTTCTCCACCAGCTGCAGCAGCGACTGGTTGAAGGTCTGCATGCCGTCGAAGCCGCTGCGCTGCATGATCGTCTCGATCTCGTAGATCTCGCCCCGCTGGATGTAGTCGCGGCAGGCGTCGGTGTTGATGAAGATCTCGTGGAAGCCCGTGCGCTCGCCGTCGAGGGTCTTCACCAGTCCCATGCTCACCACCGCCAGCAGGGATTCGGAGACGGCGCGGCGGATGCTCTCCTGCTCCTGGGGCGGGTACATGCCCAGCACCCGTTCCACCGACCGGATGGCGGAATTGGTGTGGAGGGTGCCGAGCACCAGGTGACCGGTCTGGGAGGCCTCCATGGCGGTGGTGAGGGTCTCCTGATCACGGATCTCCCCGATCAGGATCACGTCGGGGTCCTCCCGCAGCGAGGACCGCAGGGCGCGGTGGAACTCGGTGGTGTGGCGCCCCACCTCGCGCTGGCGGATCAGCGCCACGCGGCTCTCGTGGACGTATTCCACCGGATCCTCGATCGTGACGATGTGGCGTCGCATCGTGGAGTTGATGTACTCCAGCAGCGCCGCCATCGTGGTGGTCTTGCCCGAGCCGGTGGGGCCGGTGAAGAGCACCATCCCCTTGGGCCGCCGGGCGAGATCCCGCAGCACCTCCGGCAGCTGCAGCTCCTCCATCGTGGGGATCCGCCAGGGGATCAGCCGCAGCACCATCGCCGGCCCCCGCATCGTCTCCAGCAGGTTGATCCGCACCCGCACGAAGGGGAAGCCGTGGGAGCCGTCGTACTCCTTCTGGCTGCGGAAGGTCTCGATGGCCTTCGCGTCGAGGATCTCCCCCATCCAGGCCTCGAAGGTCTCCGGTGTGGTGACCGGCCAGCCCGTGCGGAGGATGTCCCCCCGGTCGCGGTAGCGGGGTTCCTCCCCCACCCCGAGGTGCACGTCGGAGAAGCCCCGCTCGTTCGCGAGGGCCACGATCTCGGTGAGAGAGCCGGGGAGCGTTCCCAGGTCCGCCTCGGCGGACAGCGGCGGCGGTGGCGGCGGGGCCGCCGGCCGACGGGCGGTTTCGACCATGGCGGGGAGGGCGGGCAGGGCTTCGCGAATGCTGACACCGGAACCCGGAACGGTGCCTTCCGGTGTGCTCCCTAGGATCCGCGGGTCCGCCCGCCGGCCTTGCCCGCTCCCCCCGGTGTCCCGAGCGCCGCTTCCTCCCCCGCCTCGCAGGAGGAGGGCCGGCGCGTCACCATCGTTCTCGGCACCCGGCCGGAGGCGATCAAGCTGGCGCCGGTCATCCGGGCCTTCCGCGCTGACGCCCGCTTCCGCACGCGGGTGGTGCTCACCGGGCAGCACCGGGAGATGGTGACCCAGGTGATGCGGCTGTTCGAGCTGCAGGCCGACCACGACCTGGCCCTGATGGCGCCGAACCAGACCCTCACCCACGTCACCTGCGCGGCGCTGCAGGGCCTGCGGCGGGAGTTCGAGGACCATCCCACCGATCTGGTGGTCGTGCAGGGGGACACCACCACCGCCTTCGCCAGCGCCCTGGCCGCCTTCTACGAACGCATCCCGGTGGGGCACGTGGAGGCGGGCCTGCGCACCGACGACCTGTTCGACCCCTTCCCGGAGGAGGCCAACCGGCGCCTCATCTCCCAGATCGCCCAGCTCCACTTCGCCCCCACCTCCCGCTCCGCCGACAACCTGCGGGCCTCCGGCGTGGTGGGCGAGATCCACACCACCGGCAACACCGTGATCGACGCGTTGCTGCTGATGGCCGGCACGGCGCCGGAATGGGAGGTGCCTGGGCTCGACTGGCGGCATCAGCGGGTGCTGCTGGCCACGGTGCACCGCCGCGAGAACTGGGGCCCCCGCCTCGCCGACATCGGCCGCGGCTTCCTCGAGCTGCTCGACCGCTATCCCGACACGGCCCTGCTGCTGCCGCTGCACCGCAACCCCACCGTGCGGGAGCCGCTGCAGGCCCTCCTGGGCGACCATCCCCGCGCCTTCCTCACCGAGCCCCTCGACTACGACCGGCTGGTGGCCGCCATGCGGGGCTGCACCCTCCTTCTCACCGATTCGGGCGGCCTGCAGGAGGAGGCTCCGGCCCTCGGCAAGCCGGTGCTGGTGCTGCGGCGCACCACCGAGAGGCCGGAGGCGGTGGAGGCGGGCACCGCCCGCCTGATCGGCACCGACAGCGAGGCGATCGTGGCGGAGGCCGGCCGCCTGCTCGAGCAGTCCGACGCCTACGACGCCATGGCCCGCGCCCACAATCCCTTCGGCGACGGCCACGCCGCTGAGCGCATCCTGGCGGCATCCCTGGCCTTCCTCGACCGGGGCGGTGCAGGCCGGCCGCTCACGGGCGGTCCCGTTTCCTCGCCCACGGCGGCCGGTCGATGAACACCCGCGTGCCCGCCTCCAGGCCGTCGAGGATCTGGGTGTCCTTGCCGCCGCTGGCCCCCAGTTCCACCGGCTGAAAGCGAGGCTGCCGGTTCCGGCCCACCACCAGTACCCCGGGCCTGCCGTCCTCCGTCACCACCGCCACCGTCGGCACGAGGGTGTCCGCCTCCAGCTCGCCGGTCAGGAAGTCGATGTCGGCGGTCATGCCGATGCGCAGCAGCGACGAGGGATCCTCCAGGGAGAGCTTCACCTCGAAGGAGGTGACGTTGTTGAGCTTCACCGCCCGCGGTGAGATGCGGCGGATCCTGGCGGCGAAGCGGCGGTCCGGGAAGCTGTCGACCCGCACCCGGGCGGGCATCCCCGGCCGCAGCCGGCCCAGATCGCTCTCGGGCACCTTGGCGATCACCTCCAGCCCGCGGGAGAGCTCCACGATCGAGGAACTGGTGGCGCCGGCGGTGGCGGAGGCGGTGGTGGTGGGGGTGACGAAGGCCCCGGGTTCGGCGTAGCGCTGGCTGATCACCCCTTCGAAGGGCGCCCGCACGGTGAGCTCACGGGCCTCCACGCGGAGCTGCTGCAGCCGTTCGCGGGAGGCCCGCACGGCCATCCGCCGCACCTCGGCATCGGCCCGGAAGCGGTTGATGGCATCGAGGCTGATGGCGCCCTGCCGGTAGAGGGGTTCGTTCCGCCGCAGTTCGCTGATGCTGCGGTTCAGTTCCGCCTCCGCCGAACGGACGTTCGCCTGCTGTTCCTGCAGCCGGTCGTTCAGATCGCCGTCGTCCATCAGGGCCAGCGGCTGCCCCTGCCGCACCCGGTCGCCCTCCTCCACGTACAGCTCCTTCAGCAGTCCCCCCCGCTTGGGGCTCACGTTCACGCGCTGCACGGCGTCGATCTCGCCGGTGGCCGACACCACCCCCGGCAGCGTGCCGGAACGGGCCACCACGGTGTAGGGACCCACGTCCCGGCCGGCGCCCTGCCGCTGCCGCCACCACAGGCCCACGCCGCCCGCCAGCAGGGCCGCCACCACCAGGGCGATCCAGAGCCGCCGCCGGCGCCGCCGCGGTGCCACCGGCGCGGCTGCCGCCTCCGGGCTCTCCGGATCGGCGGCCGGGGAGCGGGGCAGGGGGGTGAGGGTGGAACCGGGCCGGGGCATGACGGCCAGACAGGACTGAGCGGCAGTCTCGCGGTTCGCGCCCGCCGGCGGGGGCGGCGCGGCGGTCCCCCTAGATTCCGGCCATGCTCAAAGCCGGAATCGTGGGGCTGCCCAACGTGGGCAAGTCCACCCTCTTCAATGCGCTGGTGGCCAACGCCCAGGCCCAGGCCGCCAACTTCCCCTTCTGCACGATCGAGCCCAA
>CAZVPB010000045.1:0-13020 GCA_964628165.1 uncultured Cyanobium sp. | reverse complement strand
CCTCGAAGAAACTCAGGGAGCCGAAGAAGCGGGGCCAGCCCCAGTCCATCTCCAGATAGGCGATCGAATAGATCTGAACGAGCACGTGCAGACCGGTGATCACCGTCATGGCGATCAGCGCCGGTTCGGTGATGAGGCCGTCGAAGCCGATGCGCAGGCCGGCGGTGTGCAGCCAGGTCCAGCCGAAGGTGAGCGGCTGGTAGATCGCGGCGGAACCGGCGGTGGAATTGGAGTGGAGGCCGATCAGGGCCAGCACGCTGTGGGCAAAGGCCAGGCTCACCATGAAGAGGTTGAGGTAGCCGCACGGCCGGGGACCGGTGCGCCAGATCAGGCCCGGCGACCAGGCGAAGGAACCCACGGAGGCCAGCAGCGGATAGATCGGCACCAGCCAGGCCGTCTGGGCGAAGAAGAGGGTCATGGGGTGGCGATGAGCACGGGACAGGGCGTCCGATGGGGCCGAACATTAGGGGCGTTTGAGGGATTCCTGACCCGCTCCGGCCAACGGGATCTCCCATCGGTGCCACAAGCAGGTCTGATCGGTGCGCGGCCTCAGGCGCGCCGCCTGCGCAGCAGGGCGGCCAGCACCACCCCCAGGGCGCTCAGCGCCAGGGCGCCCTTCACCCCCCGGGCGACGGGGCCGAGCCAGGTCACCACCTGCCCGTAGCCGGCGCCGAGCAGGCGGCCCGCGAGGGTGAGGGCCACCACCCAGAGCAGGCTGCCGGCCACCGTCCAGGCCAGGAAGGGCAGCTGGGGCATGCGTTCCAGCCCGGCCGGCACCGAGATCAGGGTGCGCACCCCGGGCACCATCCGGCCCCAGAAGATCAGGGCCGAACCGTGGCGGCCGAACCATTCCCGGCTGGCGGAGAGGGCCCCGGGCCCCAGCCCCAGCCAGCCCCCCCGCTCGGCGATCCAGCGCTCCAGCCGCTGCAGGTCCACCAGCCGGCCGACTCCATACCAGAACCAGGCCCCCAGCACCGTGCCCACCAGGCAGGCCAGCACCGCCGGCAGCATGCGCAGCTGCCCCTGCTGCACCAGGAAGCCCCCCAGCGGCAGAATCACCTCCGAGGGGATCGGCGGCACCAGGTTCTCCAGCAGCATCGCCACCGCCAGCAGGAGGTAGCCCAGCCGGGGGTCGGCCTCCACGCCGGAGCGGATCAGATCGGGCAGGGCCTCGGTGAACGGTTGCGGATCGATCGGCAAGAGCCGGGAGGGAGAGCCCGGGCGAGCCTAGGTTGATTCCCTTGCCGGGGCGTCCGCCGGAGGCATCCGGCCGGCGGACCCTGCCACCCGGGTGAGCGGGCTTCAGATGAAGTACATCAACGGAGCCTCCCCGATCTGTTCCCGCTCCTTCAGCAGCTCGGCCAGGGTGCGGCCCGCCAGCAGTTCGTCGCGACAGCGGGCCAGGGCCGCCTCCAGGCCCGCCACGACAGCGAACTCGGCCGTGGCCGGATCGGCGGCGCGGCCGGCTCCGTCACCGCCCTCGAGGCAGTGCACCACCTCCGAGATGCGGATCGCCTCGGGAGGGCGGGCCAACCGGTAGCCCCCATGGGGACCCCGCAGGCTGCGCAGCAAGCCACCGCGACGCAGCCTGGTCAGCATCTGCTCGAGGTAACGCTCGGGGATTCCCTGCCGCCGGGCGATCTCACCGGCGCGCAGGATGCCGCCATCGGCATGCAGCGCCGCCAGTTCGAGCAGGGCCACCAGCCCGTAGGCCGTCTTGACGCGGAAAGCCACCGCGGGGTTTCAGCTGCATGGAGTGTGGCAAAGATTCTACGGTTCTGCAGTCGGGATTAAAAAGACCAGGCAAACGATGCACTGAGAGCTGATCTGGGCGTCATTCCGGATCAACCCCATTTCCGACTCAACTACCGGATAAACTCCCCGCGACGCGACGCGCCCCATGGACGCCTTCC
Organism: uncultured Cyanobium sp.; assembly: GCA_964628165.1. Taxonomy (GTDB): domain Bacteria; phylum Cyanobacteriota; class Cyanobacteriia; order PCC-6307; family Cyanobiaceae; genus Cyanobium. The sequence goes on along the minus strand of CAZVPB010000045.1, from coordinate 11,107 downwards.
TCACCGCCGCCGGGCAACCCGGTGGGCTGATCACCCTGGCGGTGTTCGCCGGCGCCATCGCCCTGTTCGTGAGCGGCAGGCTGGCGCCCGAGGTCACCGGGCTTCTGGCGGTGGCCCTGCTGGTGAGCTTCCGCGTGCTCACGCCGGAGGAGGCGGTGCAGGGCTTCGGCAGCCCCGCCCTGATCACCCTGCTGGGGCTCTTCGCCGTCTCGGCCGGGCTCTTCCGCAGCGGCAGCCTCGACCGGCTGCGGGCCCTGATCGGCTCCGACGCGATCCGCAGCCCGCGGCGCATGATCGGCCTCCTGGTGGGGGTGGTGGCGCCGATCTCGGGCTTCATCCCCAACACCCCGATCGTGGCGACGCTGCTGCCGGTGCTGGAGGGCTGGTGCCACCGCCGCGGCGTCTCCCCCTCGAAGGTGCTGCTGCCCCTCTCCTTCGCCACGGTGCTGGGCGGCACGATCACCCTGCTCGGCACCTCCACCAACCTGCTGGCCAGCGACGTGAGCCGGCGGCTGGGATACGGCTCGCTCGAACTCTTCAGCTTCACCGCCATCGGCATCCCCATCTGGCTGCTCGGCAGTCTCTACATGCTGCTGGCCTCCGACCGGCTCCTGCCGGACCGGGGGCTGGAGGGGGACGACCTGCTCGGCCGTCTGGCGCGGGAGGGATACCTCACCGACATCCTCATCCCCGCTGGTTCGGAACTGGTGGGGCAGTCCCTGCACCGCAGCCGTCTGCAGCGGCGCTTCGATGTGGACGTGCTGGAGCTGCACCGCGGCGGGGCGAGCTTCACGGCGCCGCTGGCCGACCTGCCGCTGCAGGCCGGCGACCGGCTGCTGCTGCGCTGCAACCGCGACAACCTGCTCCGTCTCCAGCAGGAGCACACCATCACCCTCGCCCCCAGCGTGGAGCAGGAGGAGGATCTGCGGGAACTGGGCGGCGGGCTCACCACTCCCCAGCGGGTGGTGGAGGTGCTGCTGCCGGCCGGCACGAGCCTCGCCGGGGCGAGCGTGCGCGACCTGCGCTTCCGCCAGCGCTTCAACGCCACACTCCTGGCGGTGCGCCGTGGCAACCAGGTGCTGCGGGAACTGCTCGGCCAGGTGGTGCTGCAGGCCGGTGACGTGCTGCTGCTGCAGGCGCCCCTCGACGCCATCCGCGGCCTGCAGGCCAACAACGACGTGGTGGTGCTCGACGAGCTGGAGAAGGACCTCCCCACCACCGACAGAAAACTGGCGGCGGTGGCCATCGCCTTCCTGGCGATCCTGCTGCCGATGCTCAAGGTGATGCCGCTGATGGCCTCGGTGCTGCTGGCGGTGGCCGCCATGGTGGCCACCGGCTGCCTGCGCCCCGGCGAGCTTCTGCGGTCGGTGCGCTGGGACGTGATCCTGCTGCTGGGCTCCCTCTCCTGCTTCAGCGTGGCGCTGCAGAAGACCGGCCTGGCCGGTGCCCTCGCCACCGACCTGCTGCAGCGCATGGAGGGGTGGCCGCCCTACGCGGCGCTTCTGGCGGTGTTCGTGCTCGGCCAGATCTTCACCGAGGCCCTCAGCAACGGCACGACGGTGGTGCTGCTCACTCCGATCGCCGCCGAGCTGGCCCAGGGGCTGGGGCTGCCGCCGATGGCCTTCATCCTCGCCATCCTCTTCGCCGCCAGCGAGAGCTTCCTCACCCCGATCGGCTACCAGACGAACCTGATGGTGTTCGGCCCCGGCCGCTACCGGCTGCTCGACATGGTGCGCTACGGCGCCCCCCTCTCGATCGGCCTGGCGCTGGTGGTGCCCTGGCTTCTCTGCCGCCGCTACGGCCTCGGCTAGCGGAGGGGGCGCCTCTGCTCGCGCCAGCGCAGCACCTGCCAGGCGATGAAGCTCAGCACCAGCGGCAGCACCGCCACCAGCAGGATCAGGTGGTACTCGTCGAGGGTGGTGGGGGCCATGTTGCGCAGCAGCTGCTCCAGCAGATAGAGGCCGTAGAGGCCCACCAGCAGCGCCCCCTCGCTGCGGGAGATGACGCCGTGGGTCCAGAAGATCGGCAGGCAGGCCAGGGTGGTCACCACCATCACCGGAATGTCGCGCCCCACCATCACCGGATCCACGGTGAGGCCTCCAGCGCCCGCCACAAGGGAGCTGAGCCCGAGAATCACCAGCTGGTTGAGCAGGTTGCTGCCCACCACGTTGCCGATCGCCAGGTCCGCCCTGCCCCGGTAGGCCGCCACCAGGGAGGTGACCAGTTCGGGCATGGAGGTGCCGGCCGACACGATCGTGAGGCCGATGACGGTCTGGCTGACCCCCAGCAGCACGGCGGCGTTCACCGCCCCGCGCACCAGCAGCTGGGATCCCACCACCAGCAGCACCATGCCCACCGCCAGGCGGAGGAAGGCCCCGGGCAGGGTGCCACGTTCCTCCGCGTCGAACTCGCCGAGCACCTCCTCGGGGTTCTCCGCGGCGGTGCGCATCTCCCACACCACGTTCATCGCCATGGCGGTGAGCAGGGCCAGGCCGGCCTGCCAGGTGAGGCGCCCGCCGGAGGCCATGCCCCACACCGTCAGCGACACCCCCAGCAGCAGCGGCACGTCCCGCCGCACCAGCCGGCTCTGCACCCGCAGCGGCATCACCAGGGCGCTCATCCCCAGCACCACCAGGATGTTGAAGATGTTGCTGCCCACCACGTTGCTCACCGCCAGGGCGTCCTGTCCCTTGAAGGTGGAGATCACGCTCACGAACAGCTCCGGCGCACTGGTGCCGAGCGCCACGACCGTGAGGCCGATCACGATCTGCGGGATGCCGAGCAGCAGGGCGAGGCCCACCGATCCGGCCACGAACAGCTCGCCGCCGGCGAACAGCACCCCGATGCCCACCAGGATCCAGAGGGCGCTGAAGAGAAAGGGCATGGCCGGCTCGCCTCCGGGCGATTCTGCAGGATGTGCCCCAGGGCGCCCTGCACCACGAAACCGCCATGGCCAGATCCGAGGCAACTGAGGCCGGCCCCCGCTGGTTCGTGCGGGGCGACGTGGACGGGTTCCTCGGTCTCGGCCTCGACAACCTCGTCCAGATCCTGCTGATCATGGCCCTCTGCCGGGGCGTGCTCGGCTATCCCGACCGGCTGATCTTCGGGGTGATCCTGCCGGCCACCGGCATCAGCCTGATCGTGGGCAACGTGGCCTACTCCCTCCAGGCCCACCGCCTGGCCAGGCGGGAGGGGCGCAGCGACCGCACCGCGCTGCCCTACGGCATCAACACGGTGAGCCTCTTCGCCTACGTGTTCCTGGTGATGCTGCCGGTGAAGCTCGCCGCCCTCGGCCAGGGGCTCGACGAGGCCGCGGCGGTGAACCTCTCCTGGCGGGCGGGGCTGCTGGCCTGTCTCGGCTCGGCCGTGATCGAGGCCGGCGGTGCCTTCGTGGTGGCCCCCCTGCGCCGCTGGCTGCCGCGGGCCGCGCTGCTCGCCACCCTGGCGGGCATCGCCCTGGGCTACATCGCCCTGGGCTTCCTGCTGCGCACCTACGCCCAACCGGTGGTGGGTCTGGCGGTGCTGGCGGTGATCCTGCTGGCCTACTTCGGGGACGTGCGCCTGCCGCTGCCGGGGGGGCTGCTGGCGGTGCTGCTGGGCATCGCCCTGGCCTGGGCCACCGGCCTGCTGCGGCCGGACGCCGCCGCCTGGCAGGCGAATGCGGCCCTGGTGGGCTGGCACCTGCCGCCGCCCCAGCTCGGCGCCCTCTGGGCCGGGCGCGGCGAGCTGCTGCCATGGCTCGGGGTCACGATTCCGATGGGCCTGTTCAACCTGCTCGGCTCCCTGCAGAACCTCGAGAGCGCCGAGGCCGCCGGCGACCCCTATCCGGTGCGCGGCTCACTGCTGATCAACGGCCTCGGCAGCGGTGCCGCAGCCCTGCTGGGCTCCTGCTTCCCCACCACCATCTACATCGGCCACCCCGGCTGGAAGGGCATGGGGGCCCGCATCGGGTACTCCTGGCTCAACGGCCTGGTGATGGGACTGGGCTGCCTGCTGGGCCTGTTCGGACTGGTGGGGGAGGTGGTGCCGATCGAGGCGGGCATGGCGATCGTGCTCTACATCGCCCTGGTGATCGCCGCCCAGGCCTTCCAGGCCACCCCCAGCCGCCATGCGCCGGCCGTGGCCCTGGGGCTGCTGCCGGGGCTCGCCGGCTGGGGGGCGCTGCTGCTGAAGGCCGGCCTGCGGGCCGGCGGCGCGGGCCTTCCCGGCGGAGCGGCCTTCGGGCCGGAACTGCTGGAGCCGCTGCGCCGCGCCGATGTCTGGGCCGCCGGTGCCTTCGCCCTCGAGCAGGGTCAGATCGTGGCGGCGATGCTGCTGGCGGCGATGCTCGTGTACGTGATCGAGCACCGCCTGCGGGCCGCCGCCCTGAGCGCCATCACCGCCGCGGTGCTCTCGTGGGTGGGCCTGATCCATGCCTGGCGCTTCACCCCGGCGGACACCGCCGCCGAACCCGGCTGGGGCAGCGGCGGCCCCTGGGCCCTGGGCTACCTGGCGATGGCGGTGGTCTTCCTGCTCGGTCGCCCTAGGGTTCGGCGAGAGGCATCCCCGCCGCCGGCGCCGCGGCCTCCCGCCCCATGACCGAGACCCTCACGATCCGGCGGCCGGACGACTGGCACGCCCACCTGCGGGACGGAGCCCTGCTGCAGGCGGTGGCGGCAGACACGGCGCGGGTGTTCGGCCGCGCCATCGTCATGCCCAACCTCACCCCCCCGGTCACCACCGTGGCCGCGGCGGAGGCCTACCGGGAGCGGATCCGCGCGGCGCTGCCGGACGGCACCGGCTTCACCCCCCTGCTCACCGCCTACCTCACCGACGACACCGACCCGGCCGAGATCGAGCGGGGCCACACCGGCGGGGTGTTCACCGCCTGCAAGCTCTACCCCGCCCACGCCACCACCAACTCCGCCGCCGGGGTCACCGACCTGGCCCGCCTCACGCCGGTGCTGGAGACGATGGAGCGGATCGGCATGCCGCTGCTCGTCCACGGCGAGGTGACCGAGCCGGAGATCGACGTGTTCGACCGCGAGGCGGTGTTCATCGAACGGCATCTGATCCCCCTGGTGGGGCGCCATCCGGGCCTGAAGGTGGTGCTGGAGCACATCACCACCAGCGATGCGGTGGAGTTCGTGCGCGGGGCGGGCCCGCGGGTGGCCGCCACGATCACGCCCCACCATCTCCACATCAACCGCAACGCCATGTTCCACGGCGGCCTGCGGCCCGATTTCTTCTGCCTGCCGGTGGCCAAGCGGGAACGCCACCGCCTGGCCCTGCGCGCCGCCGCGGTCTCCGGAGACGCGAGCTTCTTCCTCGGCACCGACACGGCTCCGCACCCGCGTCACGCCAAGGAGAGCGCCTGCGGCTGCGCCGGCATCTTCAACGCCCCCTTCGCGATCGAGAGCTACGCCGAGGTGTTCGATCAGGAGGGGGCCCTGGAGCGGCTCGAGGGCTTCGCCTCGGAGTTCGGCCCCCGCTTCTACGGCCTGCCCCTGAACGAGGCGCGGATCACCCTCGTGCGGGAGCCCCACACCGTGCCGCCGCGGCTGCACCGCAACGACCCCGGCGGGGAAGCCATCGATCTGGTGCCCTTCCATGCCGGTGAGGTGCTGCACTGGCGGCTGGCGGAACCCGGCTGAACCCCATGCCGTAGAGAAGGGGGGTTCCGCCCCCCCGCCGTGACCGCCCCGCAGCCCGCTCCCGTCGTCACCCGCCTGCGGGGGGCGGCCCTGCTCAACCATCCGCTGCTCAACAAGGGCACCGCCTTCAGCCGCGGGGAGCGGGCGGCGCTCGGGCTGGAGGCACTGCTGCCCTGGGAGGTGGAGACCCTCGAGCAGCAGGTGGCCCGCTGCTGGGCCGCCCTGGAGGCCCTCGGCGGCGACCTGGAGCGCTACGCCTATCTCCAGGGACTGCGCGAACGCAACCTCATCCTCTTCCACCGGCTGCTGGCCGACCACGTGGAGGCGGTGATGCCGATCGTCTACACCCCCACGGTGGGGCAGGCGATCCAGTCCTTCAGCCGCAGCTACCGCAGCCCCTCGATGGGGGTGTACCTCAGCGCTCCCCAGCAGGACCGTCTGGAGGCGGTGCTGCGCCAGGCGGTGGAGGGCTTCAGTCCGGAGGGTCCCGCCTGGCGGCCGCGGCTGCTGCTGGTGACCGACGCCGAAGGCATTCTCGGCATCGGCGACCAGGGCGCCGGAGGCATCCACATCTGCATGGGCAAGCTGGCGGTGTACACCCTCTGCGCCGGCGTCGATCCCACCGTCACCCTGCCGGTGATGCTCGACGTGGGCACCGACCGGGAGGACCTGCGGAGCGATCCCACGTATCCGGGCGTGCGCCGGCCGCGGCTGCGGGGCGAGAGCTACGACGCCTTCCTGGCCGCCTTCGTGGCGGCGGTGCGGAAGGTGTGCCCCGATGCCCTGGTGCAGTGGGAGGACTTCGGCGCCGCCAACGCCCGCCGTGTGCTCGACACCCACCGGCGGTCGGTGCCCAGCTTCAACGACGACATCCAGGGCACCAGCGGCGTGGCCTGCGCCGCCGTGCTGGCCGGCCTGCAGGGGCTGGGGCGGCGGCTGGAGGACACCCCGGTGGTGATCTTCGGGGCGGGGACGGCCGGCTGCGGCATCGCCGAACGGCTGCTGCGCCTGCTGCGGGGCGCGGGACTGGAGGAGGCGGAGGCCGCCGGCCGGCTGTGGCTGATCGACCGCCACGGCCTCGTGCACGAGGGCCGGGGCGCGCTGCGGCCGATGGTGCGGCCCTACGCCGCCACCGCCGGGCGGCTGGCGGAGTTCCCCGGGCTGGCGGCGGCCGCCTCCGCCGAGGGGGGAGCGGGCCTGAGGCAGGTGATCGAAGCGGTGCGGCCGGGCGTGCTGATCGGCACCTCCACCGTGGCCGGCGCCTTCGATCGGCCCATCATCGAGGCCCTCTGCCGCGGCTGCGAGCGGCCGATCGTGCTGCCCCTCTCCAACCCCACCGCCCTGGCGGAGGTGGCGCCGGCGGACCTGATGCGCTGGAGCGGCGGCCGGGCGCTGGTGGCCACCGGCAGTCCCTTCCCGCCGGTGACGGTGAACGGCCGGCAGCGGGTGGTGGGGCAGTGCAACAACTGCTTCGTGTTTCCCGGCCTCGGCTTCGCCGCCATGGCGGTGGGGGCGGCGGAGGTGAGCGAGGCGATGATCGACGCGAGTCTGGAGGCCCTCGCCGGGGTGATCCCGGCGGCCCATGACCCCGACGCCCCTCTCATGCCGCCGCTGCGGGATGTGCGGCAGGTGTCGCGGGTGGTGGCGGAGGCGGTGGCCCGCGCGGCGGTGCGGGAGGGGCTCGCCCGCCACGCCGCCGACGAGGAGGAGGCCCTGGCGCGGCTGGAGGCCTGCACCTGGCGGCCCGAGTACCCTCCCGTGCAGGCGGGTTAAGAGCTGTGTCGGAGGCTCGCTCCCGTCCTGGCCTCCCCCCTAGCAACGTCGGCATCCGGCAACCCCCGATGGGCTTCTTCCTCCAGCTCACCGACGCCATCAGTTCCCGCCACTCCCTCCTGGTGGCGGGGCTGGATCCCAATCCGGAGATGCTTCAGAGCTGGGCCCTGCGGCGGGGCATGGGGGGGCGCTCGTTCCTCTCCCAGGCGCGGCACTGGATCAAGGCGGTGATCGAGGCCACCGCCGACCACGTCTGCGCCTACAAGCCCAGCCTCGGCTTCTACCAGGCCCTCGGCCCGATCGGCCTGGAGCTGCTGCGGGAGGTCCGCGAGCTCGTTCCGCTGGAGATCCCGCTCATCATCGACGCCAAGCACGGCGACCTCAACAGTTCCTCGGCCCTGGCCCACTACCTGTTCCGCGAACTGGGCGCCGATGCCGTCACCGTCTCCCCCCTGGCGGGCCAGGACATCGCCGCCCCCTTCCTCCTCTATCCCGAGAAGGCGGTGGTGGTCACCTGCCACAGCTCCAACCCGGCTTCGCGGGTGGTGCAGCATCACCCGAACGAGGACGATCCCCTCTACCTCCGCATCGTGCGCGAGAGCCAGCTTTGGGGCACGCCCGAACAGCTCCTGCTGGAGGTGGGCACCAGCGATCCCGCGATTTTGGCGCGGGTGCGCCGTGAGGCGCCGGAGCGCTTCCTGATCCTGCGCAGTCTCTGGTCGGAGGAGGACCGGCTCGACACCCTGCTCGAGGCGGGGCTGAGTCCGGCGGCCGACGGCCTGCTGCTCCCCCTGCCGCAGAACCTGCTGGTGGAGGACGACATGGCCGAGCGGGCCGGAGCGCTGAAGCGGCGCATCGGCGACCTGCGCGAACAGTGGCTCGAACGCAGCGGCGGCGACCACGGCAGCTGCAGCGTCTGGCTGCCGGGCCCGGCCGGCTCCGATCCGATGGGCGGTCTCATCCTCGACCTGTTCGACATCGGCTGCCTGCTCTTCGGGGAGTACGTGCAGGCCTCCGGCGCCGTCTTCAACTACTACGTCGACCTGCGCCAGATCATCTCCGATCCCAACCTCTTCCACCGGGTGCTCCATGCCTACGCGGAGCTGCTGGAGGGCCTCGAGTTCGAGCGGATCGCCGGGATCCCCTACGGATCGCTGCCCACCGCCACCGGTCTCTCGCTGCTGATGCACAAGCCGCTCATCTACCCCCGCAAGGAGGTGAAGGCCCACGGCGCCCGCCGGCTCATCGAGGGGGACTTCGAGGAGGGCGACCGGGTGCTGGTGATCGACGACATCCTCATCACCGGCGGCAGCGTGCTCGACGGCATCGCCAAGCTGGAGGGCTCCGGGCTGGTCGTGAGCGACGTGGTGGTGTTCATCGACCATGGCGAACCCCACGGAACGCCGGTGGGCCCCTCCCCGCGCCAGAGGCTGCGGGAGGGGGGCTACCGCTGCCACGCCGTGCTGGACATCGGCCGCATCACCCGCGTCCTCCACGGCGCCGGCCGGCTCAGCGACGAGCAGGCCGCCCTCCTGGGCCACGCACCGGAAGACGACGCCACCGAAGCGGCGGTGCTCGCAGGCTCGTAGGCTGACCCTGCGCCCCTGAGCCCCCCCGGGCGCTCCCGATTCCATGCCCCAGGCATCCCGGGCTGGCGAAGCCCCCCCGTCCATCGGCGAGCTGGAGGCGAAATATTCCCTCTACTGCAAGGCGATGCGCCTCCTTCTCAAGGAGGGCCGCAGCCGGGAGGCGATCCGACGCACCGTGTGCTGGAGCCGGCTCGAGCAGCTGCACATCTGCCTGCCCGGCCGCTACAAGTCGCCCGACTACCTCTACGCGGTGCTGAAGCGGGACCTCGGCTGATCCGCCCGCCGCGTTCCTTCCCCCTCACGCCTCCGGCGCCACGGCCGGCAACCGGGGGCTGCCAGGATCTGCGCGCCGATCGGACGGTGATCCCGGGGCTGCGCCTTGAAATCGATCTCGGATCCGTTCCTGCGCCGGCCGGTGCTGACCCTGGTGATCAGCCTGCTGGTGCTGCTCGCCGGCCTGGTGAGCCTGCCGGGTCTCCAGGTGGAGAACCTCCCCCCGATCGCCCCCGGCCGCGTCTCGGTGAGCGCCAGCTACCCGGGCGCCGGGCCCGAGGTTGTCGAGCAGGGGGTCACCACCCTGCTGGAGAAGCAGTTCAACGGCCTCGAGCGGCTCGACCTCATCCGCTCCACCAGCTCCTCCAACGGCAGCAGCATCTCCCTCAGCTTCGAGGGCGGCAATCCCGAGCTCAACCAGATCAACACCCAGAACGAGGCGACGGTGGTGGCCCGCCAGCTGCCGGCCCAGGTGGCCCGCTTCGGGGTGCAGGTGCGGCGCAGCTCCGACGATCTGCTGATGGTGCTGAGCTTCAGCGCCGACCGGACCCGCTACGACGACACCTTCCTGAGCGGCTGGGTCGACCAGGTGGTGCGGGACCGGCTGCAGCGGGTGCCGGGGGTGGGGGAGGTGCGCCTCTTCGGCGGCAGCCCCCGTGCCTTCCGCCTCTGGCTCGATCCCGCCAGGCTGGCCCGCTTCGACCTCACCATCGCCGACGTGCGCGATGCGCTCGAGGAACAGAACGTGCTGGCGGCCCTCGGCCAGGCCGGTGACGCACCGGTGCCCGCCGACCAGACCGTGACCCTGCCCCTCCGCATGGAGGGGCGGCTGCGGACGGCGGAGGAATTCGAGGAGCTGGTGGTGGCCCGCAACCAGGAGGGGGGCGTCACCCTGCTGAGCGATGTGGGCCGGGTCACCCTGGGCACCGAGAGCTACGACGCGATCGCCACCAACCTGGCCGGCCGCTCCACGGTGGCCATGGGCGTCTTCCAGCGGGACGGCAGCAATGCCCTGGAGGTGAGCGACGGCATCGCGGCCGCCCTCGAGGAACTGGCCGGAAAGATTCCGCCCGGCGTGGACCTGCAGGTGATCATCGACGAGGCCGACACGGTGCGGGCCAGCATCCGGCGCACCCTCGAGAGCCTGCGGGACGCCGTGCTGCTGGTGTTCCTGGCCCTGCTGCTGGGCCTGGGCAACAGCCGCCTGGCCGCCATCTCGGCCCTGGCGGTGCCGGTGGCCCTGATCGGCTCGCTCACGGTGCTGCGGCTCAGCGGCGGCTCGATCAACACCCTCTCCCTGTTCGGCATGGTGCTGGCCACCGGCCTGGTGGTGGACGACGCGATCGTGGTGAGCGAGGACATCGGCCGGCGCCTGGAGCGGGGCCATCCCCCCCTGGCGGCCGCCCGCGAAGCGATGGCGGAACTGGGCGGCGCCGTGGTGGCCACCTCCCTGGTGCTGGTGGCGGTGTTCCTGCCGGTGCTCACCCTGCAGGGGAGTCTCGGCCGTCTCTACGCCCCGATCGCGCTGACGATCGGCGGCACGATCGTCTTCTCCACCTTCAACGCCCTCACCTTCACCCCGGTGGCGGCCAGCCGGCTGCTGCAGGCCGGCAGCCGCGAGCCCGCCTGGCTGCGGCGCTGGATCGACCCGCCCCGCCGTGCCCTCGAGGCCCTGGAGGGGCCCTACGACCGCTGGCTCACCCGCACCCTGAGGTGGCGGCGGCGGGTGGTGGCGCTGCTGCTGGCGGCGCTGCTGGTCACCGGCGCCGTCTACCAGCAGCGGCCCCGCGCCTTCATTCCCCAGGAGGACGGCGGTCAGCTGCGGGGCGTGGTGGTGCT
>CAZVPB010000044.1:0-13072 GCA_964628165.1 uncultured Cyanobium sp. | reverse complement strand
GAGATCCCCACGAGGATCTGCTTGATCACCGCGCCGACGCCCACGGCCACCCCCGCCAGGCAGAGGTTGAGGGTGAGCACGTCGAGGCTGATGACCTGATCGGCGGGAATCAGCCCGGCGGCGCGCTCCCCCGCCAGCCGCCCCTTGGCGCCGAAGCTGCCGGCGCGGGCCCCCACCAGGGCGGCGGGTCTGCGGTGCCGCTGCCGCAGCAGCCAGGTGCGGGCCTGGCCCAGCAGCACCAGGGAGGTGCCGAGCAGCACCGAGGCCATCACCCCCACGGTGGCCATCGCCAGGGCCAGAGCACGGCCCGCAGGGAACCCCAGCTCCGTGTAGGTGCGGCCCATGCCGGCCGCCGTGCCGTGGCCGCCCTCGAAGCCCACCTCCACCAGGGTGGCCATCAGCGGGTGGCTGCCCAGCAGCGGCTTCAGCAGCGCCAGCACCACCACCCCCGCCACCAGGTACTGGCCGAAGCCGGTCACCATGGAAAAGGCGGTCTGGTGGGCGGCCCGCTGCCACAGCCGTTGCGGACTGGGCAGCTGCTGGCCCAGAAACAAGGTGGCGAACACCAGGGCGATCAAAGCCGCCGGGGCCTGCGACCACACCTCCACCACCGGGTCGGGCACCAGCTGCAGGGGGCCATAGGGACCGACCGCCAGGCCCAGCAGACCGGCGATCAGGGCTTCCGGCAGTCCCAGCCGGCGCAGCAGCGTCAGCCGCCGCCGCAGCACCAGGGCGATCAGCAGCAGCAGGCTGAGCACCGAGAAGGCGATCAGCACGTCGTAGACCTGCACGGGCTGTCCTCAGGGTGAGTCCAGGGGAGGCAAGCACCTTCGGATCCTGGCCGCCACCATCCTGTCCACCGCCGCGCTTCGTGTTCCGATCCCGCAGCCGCAGGCGGCTAGGAAATCACCGACCCCGCGGCGTCCGTGCCGGCGTCCCCGTGCAGCAGCTCCCGCTCCAGCCGGTCCCGCTCGAAGCCGCAGCCCAGCCGCGCCACGATCGCCTCGAGATCGCGCACGGCGTTGCCCAGGCAGCAGGTGGCCCCGGGGGAAGGGGTCACGTTGAAGGCCATGCCGGGCACGGCCTCGATCCTCACCTCCCCCAGCATCAGCCGCCGCTCCTGCCGGTCGATGAGCTGGGGGCGGACGCCGCCGCAGCCGGCCGCGTAGCGCAGATCCTCCAGCCGCAGGTCCGGAATGATCCGCCGGGCGTCCGCCAGGAACAGCCGCCGGCCCAGCACCGGCAGCTCGAAGAGCAGGTTGCGCACCACATAGCCGCGGATCTCCGCATCGCCGAGCAGCTGCCAGGCCACCGCCAGCACCGCCGGGTCGGGCCGCAGCACCTCCAGGAACTCCCAGAACGAGCCGGGGCGGTAGCGCTCCAGCATCGGCAGCACCAGCGCCGTGGGCCCGAAGCGGGTCTGCCCCGGTGAGCGCACGTCGGGATCGCCATGGAGGGCGGCGAAGGGGAGCCGGTCGTTCTGCACCGTGTAGACCTTGCCCCGCAGCAGATCCGGGGTGAAGTAGAAGCTGCCCGCCACCGGCAGGCAGGAGTACTGCAGCCCGAAACCCATCCGCTGGGCGAGCAGCAGGCTGTGGGCCCCGGCGTTCACCACCACATGGGGCGCCTCCACCGCCTCGAAGGAGGCGGCGGCCACCGGCGAGGCGCCGCTGCGCCGCAGCTCCAGCCGGAACCCGTCTCCGACGGGCGTCATCCCTTCCACCGTGGTGCCCAGGCGCAGATCGATCCGCCTGCCGCTGCCGGCGACGGCCCGCAGGGCCTGGTCCACGAAGGCCCGGGTGAGGGCCTCGAAATCGGCGGCGGTGGGGGAATCGCGGATGGCGATGGCGCCCAGCGCCTCGCTGCGCAGAGCGCCCTTGCGCAGGGCCACGGCCGGTTCCCGCGCGGCGATCTCCTCCCGGCCCAGCAGCTCCATCGCCGGGAAATGGGGCGCGAACTCGTCGTAGCGGCGCTGCAGGGCGGCGCACTCCGCCTCGCCCACGCCGAGCACCATCTTGGGGGTGTGGAACACGCAGCGGTCCCGCTCGGCGGGATCGAGCAGATCGGCGAAGCGGCCGATCATGTCGGCGGTGCGCTTCACCTGCAGCGCCTTCGCCAGGGTGTAATTCGTCTCGATGTCACCGCAGTGGATCGTCTGGCTGTTGCTGCTGGCCTTCGAGTTCACGGCGGCCAGCCGCGGCCGCCGCTCCACCAGCACGAGCCGCCGCAGGTCGGTGTAGCGGGCCAGCACGAACAGCAGAGCGGCGCCGCAGACCCCGCCCCCCACGATCACCACGTCCGCCTCCGAGCGCGGCTCCTGCACCGCCATCCGCCTCGATCCCCCAGGGAGGGCCATGGTGACCGATCGGCAAGCGGGCCGTCCGGCGGCGCCGCAGACGGCGGCCCTCAGCGGGCGGAGGCCAGCACCAGCACCGCACCCACCAGCATCAGCAGGGCGGCGGGCAGACGCAGGCCGCCGCCGCCCTCCCGCAGCCACAGCACCCCCACCAGCGCGCCGAACAGGGTGCTGAGCCGCTTGATGGCGATCACGTGCACCACCTGGGTGCGGCGCAGCGCCTCCATCTGCAGGGCCATGCCCACCAGGGTGAGCAGCGCCGTGAACAGCAGCCAGCGCCAGCGGCGGGTGCCCGCCCCCAGCAGGGGACGCGCCTCGCCGGCGGCCATCGCCGGCAGCAGCAGCGGTCCGGCCACCACCAGGTTCAGACCCGCCACCCAGGTGAGGGTGCCGCCCGCCTGCACCCCCAGCTTGTCGATGCTGGCGCCGATGCCCCACAGCACCGCCACCATCGCCATCGGCCGCGCGCCCGGACTGCGCCACAGCCCCAGCCAGGCCTGCCCCGCCGGGCCCGGGGCCGCCATGGCGGCGCTGCCGAGCCGGAAGGCTCCCGCCACCACCAGCAGCACCCCCACCCCGGCCAGCGGCGACGGGCGTTCCCCCAGCACCAGCCAACCGGAGAAGAGCAGCACCAGGGGCGAGAGGTTGATCAGGGGCAGCACCAGGCTCAGATCCCCCTTCGCCAGGGCGCGGCCGTAGGCCCAGAAGGCGAGCCCGTTCACCACGGCCGTGGCCGCCAGGCTGGGGAGCAGCAGGCCCCAGGAGGGCGCCGGCGAGAGCATCAGGGCGAGGGGGGCGGCCGCCAGCGCCACCCCCAGGCAGTTGAGTCCCATCACCAGCCGCGAACTGAGGACCCCGGGTCGCAGCAGATGCCGCATCGAGAGGTCCTTGCCCGTCTCGCAGAACGCGGTGAGGAGGGCCAGCAGCGCCCAGGGCATCGGCGAGGGAGGGTCGGTGATCTATGCTTGCCCCACGGTGTTGGCCGGAAGCCTGCCTGACGGCTCCGATCAGCCTCCGAACGGGCGATTAGCACAGTGGTAGCGCACTTCCTTCACACGGAAGGGGTCACTGGTTCGAATCCAGTATCGCCCATCAACATCTCCAGATTTCATCTTCCCCGCTTCACTGCGGCGTCTGAAGATGGCAGTCGTGGTGTCTGCGGCTGCCGTAGAGGTGGGCATAGACGTAGGTGAGCTCGCAGGCGATCAGGAATACCTGGAACACCAGGAAGATCCACAGCATGAGGATCATCACCCCGCCGATCGCCCCGTAGGAGCGGAACTGGGCGCCGATCGCCAGCACGTTCCGGCTCACCAGGTGCTGCAGCCCGCCCAGCACCAGCGTGGCCAGGCCGGCCCCCGGCAGCAGGTCGCCCACCCGCACGTCGGTGGAGGGCAGGAAATAGAGCAGCAGGGAGATCGTCAGGAACAGCAGCAGCAGCCCTCCTCCCCGCTCCACCAGCAGGGCCAGCATCAGGTGGTGGTCCGCCAGGAAACCGGCCATTCCGGGCACCTCGCTGGAGAGGCCGCCCACCACCTGCACCACGAGGCCGAACAGGAGCGAGGCCACCAGCAGCACCGCCGTGCCGAGCACCACCGCGAAGGCGAGCAGCCGCTTGGCCACGATCGTGATCAGGCGGGCCTTCAGCCCCTCGCCGGAGGGTTCGTCATGCACCTTCCAGATGGTGTCCACGGAACGGTCCAGCACGGTGAAGACGGTGCTGGCCGACATCAGCGTGAGCACCAGGCCCAGCACACCCGCCTGCACGCTCCGCTCGTTGAGATGGGCCAGATAGTTCCTGATCACCTCGAACGCCCGCGGCGGCAGCGAGGTCCGGGCGAAGGAGAGGATCTGGGCGACCGCATCGGTGTCCGGCCCGAGCAGGAATCCCACCACGCTCACCACGGTGAGCAGCACCGGAAACAGGGAGAAGAGGAAGTAGTAGGCGAGGGCCGCCCCCATCTCCAGGCAGCGGTCCTGCTGCCATTTGAGGGAGGTGTCCACCAGCAGCTTCCCGAGGCGGGTGCCGAACACCCGCATGCCGACGAATCTCACCATCGCGTGCCAACCGCCCTTCCGCTGCGTCCATCCTCCCGGCCTGGCCGCGGCAAGGCGGTGGGGAACGCTGCACACCGGCTGGCCCCCCTCCCGGAGGGTTCGTCATACTGCCGACGAGCGCCCCAGGACTCCTTGCCCGATTCCCCGCGCCCGAACCCACCGACGTCTTCCCCCGACGCCGCAGCCGCCGAAACGGTCGAGGCGGTTCCCGAGCTGGTGAAGCTCGGCGAAACCCTGCGCCGGGCGCGCGAGGCGGAAGGCCTTGATGTGGAGGAACTGGCGGGGCGGCTCTGCCTCGGCACCGATCAGCTGCAGGCCCTCGAGAGCGGCGACCGGAGCCGTCTGCCGGAGGGCGTCTTCGTGATCGCCCAGGCCCGTCGTGTCGGGGCCGTGCTCGATGTCGACCTCGAGGGCCCCATCGCCCAGCTGCGGGCGAGCAAATGGATGGACCGACGTCCGGCCCGCCCCCTGCCGCTGGGAAAACCCCAGCCGGTCCTGTCCACAGGCAAGTCCCTGAACGCACTGCCCCGGGGCACCCTGGCGGTGGCGGCGGTGATCGTGGCGGTGGCGGCGGCCCTCGGACTCACCCGGTTCCTGAGCCGCCCCGTCCCCTCTCCGGCGGAGGCCCCCGCTCCTTCTCCCTCGGCGGCGGTCCCCCGGCCCGGGGAGGCTCCGGCGGCCCCACCCGCCGCGAAGCCCGATCAGCTGGTGCTGCGCACCCAGCCGGGCGAACCCAGCTGGGTGGAGGTGCGCACCCCCGGTGGGGAGGTGCGTTTCCGCGGCCTGCTCGACGGCCGGCGGAGCTTTCCCCTCGGTGAGGGCCTCGAAGTGCGGGCCGGTCGGCCCCACGCCCTGACCGTGGAAGCGGGCACCGCTCCGCCCCGGCCGCTCGGGGGGGTGAACGACTTCGGCTGGCGGCGGATCACTCCGTAGCCGGCACCTCCACCTGCAGCCGCAGGCCGGTGGCGTCGAGGACGATCTCGCCGCAGGACTGCAGGCTCCAGCATTCGAGGCTGAGGTCCGGGGGCGTTCCGCCCGGTTCCGGCGCCGCGGGCACCAGGCTCACCGTCAGGCCGGTGGGTTCCCCGGCCGAACCCTGCCTCCGCACCCGCACTCCGGCGAGCACCTCGGCGGGGCGGCGGTCGAGCGCCACCGCCAGGCGGAGCAGCAGCGCCATGGCATGCACGAGGCGGCGGTCCTCCCGCTCGAGGATCAGCTGCCACGACTCATGGCGCTTCTTGGGCAGGCTGCGGCGGTGGTAGCGGGCGATCGCCGCCACCATGAGGTGCTCGTCCTCCGAATAGCCCAGCAGGTCGCCGTGGCGGATGAGATACCAGGTGTGCTTGTGGTAGGCGCTCACGTTCACGTGCCTGCCGCAGGCGTGCAGCTGGGCGGCGGCCCAGAGCAGGCCGCGGCCGCGGCCGTCGTCGTGGTGCAGCAGACCGCGGGTCTGGTCGTAGAGGCTGAGGGCGTGGCCGGCCACCCGCTCGGCCCTGGCCGGATCCACCCCGTAGCGGCGGGCCAGGTGGAGCACGGTGCGGCGGCGGATCGTGCTCTGGAACGAGAAGCTGTCCCCCAGCAGGTCGGCGCGGAACATCCAGTCCACGATCAGCCCCTCCCGCAGGGCCCGTTCGCAGATCACCAGTTCCCGCACACCGAACATCGCCATGGCGGTCTGGAGGATCAGGGCGCCGGGCACGATGATCTCGGCCCTGCGCTCGTTGATCGGTCCCAGGGCGCGGCGTTCCTCCAGGCCCATGCCCACCAGCCGGCTCACCAGCTGATCGAGCCGGTCGCGGCTCAGCCGGTAGCCCTGCAGACGCAGCGGCGGCCGCTCGTCCTCCGCCGCCGCCAGGGCGGCGAGGGCCATGGCGGTGCCGCTGGTGCCCACCATCAGCGGCCGCTCGCCCGGCTGGAGATGGCGCCGCACCTCGTCGGCGGCGGGGTCGAGGGCCCCCTGGATGTAGGCCTCCAGGAAGGACCGCCGCGTGGCCGGCAGGGGGTCGTCGTCGCAGAACTCCCGTTGCAGCCGCACGGCGCCGATGCGGGTGCTGGTGAGGGCGCGGGCGTCGTGGCGGTCGGCGAGGATCAGCTCGGTGGAGCCGCCGCCGATGTCGATGATCAGGTGCGGCGTCGCGCCGAAGCTCATGCCCGAGAGCACCCCCAGGTAGATCAGCCGCGCCTCCTCCGCGCCGCTCACCAGGTCCACCTCCAGGCCCAGCTGCTCCTGCAGCGCCACCAGGAACTCGCGGCCGTTGGGGGCCTCGCGCACGGCGCTGGTGGCCGCGGTGACGATCTGCTCGACGCCGTGGCTCACCGCCAGGTCGCGGTACTGGCGCAGGGCGCGGAAGGCCCGTTCGATCGAAGCCGGGCTCAGCTCACCGGTCTCCGGCACCCGCTCGCCCAGCCGGGTGGTGGATTTCTCGGCCACCACGATCGAGAAGGTGTGGAGCACGGGGTCCACCGCGGCCACCAGCAGGTGGATCGAGTTGGTGCCGATGTCGATGGCCGCCACCCGCCGCAGTCCCTCGGGCGGCTCCGTGTCGGGAACGGGGGAAGGGGGCATGGGCAGCCGGCGCCGGCGCCACTTTGCCACCCGGCATCGAGCCCTAGGGTTGCCGCAGCACGACAGGGTCAATGGGGTCCGGCGGGCCGGGGGCGTGGCTGGAACTGCTGCGCTGGCACCGGCCGAGCGGCCGGCTCATCCTTCTGATTCCCGCCGGCTGGGCCCTCTGGCTCAACCCGGCCGCGCCACCGCCGGCCGCCCTGGTGACGTGGGCGGTGGTGGGCGGCCTGGCGGTGAGCGGCGCCGGCTGCATCGCCAACGACCTCTGGGACCGCCGCATCGATCCCCAGGTGGAACGCACCCGCATGCGGCCGCTGGCGGCGGGGCGGGTGAGCGTGGCGACGGCCCTGCTGCTGCTGCTGCTCTGCCTCACGGTGGCCCTCGCGGCCGTGCTGGT
This sequence comes from uncultured Cyanobium sp., assembly GCA_964628165.1. Taxonomy (GTDB): domain Bacteria; phylum Cyanobacteriota; class Cyanobacteriia; order PCC-6307; family Cyanobiaceae; genus Cyanobium. Next base: position 5,695 of record CAZVPB010000044.1, on the reverse strand, counting down.
GCTGCCGCCGGCGGCCCGCCGCAGCTGCCTCGCCCTGGCGGTGGCGGCCCTGCCGCCGATCCTTCTCTATCCCTCCGCCAAGCGGTGGTTTCCCCTGCCCCAGCTCGTCCTCTCCCTCTGCTGGGGATTCGCGGTGCTCATCCCCTGGGCCGCCGCCACCGCCGCGCTGCCGCCCCGCGCCGCCCTCGGCGGCACCACCCTGCTGCTCACCTGGCTGGCGACGGTGGTGTGGACCTTCGGGTTCGACACGGTGTACGCCATGAGCGACCGGGAGGACGACCGTGCCGTGGGGGTGCGCAGCAGCGCCCTCACCCTCGGCGCAGCGGCGGCGCCGGTGGTGCTCGTCTGCTACCTGATCTGCGCGGCGCTGCTGGCGGCCGCCGCGGTGCAGCGGGGCCTGGCCGGGCCGGTGTTCTGGCCGGTGTGGGGGATCGCGACCGCCGGCATGGTGCGGGAAGCGGCGCTGCTGCTGCGTCCCGATCCCCCCCGCGGCGCCTACGGCCGCCACTTCTCCCGCCAGGTGCTGCTGGGGGGGCTGCTGCTGCTGGGCCTCATCCTCTCCTCCCCCGGCTGAGCCGCCATGTCCGCCCCTCCCCATGCCTTCCTGCCGCTGCCACGGCCCCTGCGACCGGGGGATGCGGTGGGGCTGGTGGCGGCCAGCTCGGCCCTGGCCGAGGGGGAGCGGCTGGCGGCGGGAATCGCCGTGCTGGAGCGGTGGGGGCTGCGGGTCGTGCCCGCGGGCGGCCCGCTGGTGGGGCGGCGGTGGGGCTACCTGGCCGGCAGCGACGCCGAGCGCGCCGCCGACCTGAAGGCCCCCGCCTCCCTGCATGCCTGCGTGCGCGGCGGCTGGGGTTCGGCCCGCCTGCTGGAGCGGCCGCTGAGCCTGCCGGCGGGCTGGCTGCTGGGCTTCTCCGACGTGACCTCGCTGCTGTGGGCGCGGGTGTGCCGTGGCGAGGGAGGGGCGGTGCACGGTCCGCTCGTCACCACCCTCGCCGCGGAGCCGCCGTGGAGCCAGGAACGGCTGAGGTGCCTCCTCTTCGGCGAAGAGGTGGAGCCCCTGCGGGGCACGGGCTGGGCCGGCGGGGTCGCCACGGGTCCACTGCTGGCCGCCAACCTCACCGTGGCGACGCACCTGCTCGGCACGCCCCACCTGCCCCGTCTCGACGGCGCGATCCTGGTGCTGGAGGAGGTGGGGGAGGCGCCCTACCGGATCGAGCGGATGCTCACCCACTGGCGCCTCAGCGGAGCCCTCTCCCGCCTGGCCGGCCTCGGCTTCGGCAGCTTCGCCGGCTGCGACGATCCCGAGGGGCAGGCCGACGAGCCGGCCGGGCACCGGTTCGGCCTTGTGGAGGTGCTGCGGGAGCGCAGTCTCGACCTCGGCATTCCGGTGGTGGCCGGCCTGCCGGTCGGCCATGAACCCGGCAACGCCGCCCTGCCGCTGGGGGTGGCGGCGCGGCTCGACGGCGACGCGGGAACCCTGGAGATCCTCAGCGCCGCGAGTTGAGCACCGCCTCGGCCACCGTCAGGTCGAAGCGGGTGGTCACCTTGATGTTCGAGGCGGGCGCCTCCAGCACCCGCACCGGCAGTCCGAGCCGCTCGTACAGGGCGGCGTCGTCGGTGACGCTCCAGCCCTCCGCATCGGCGCGGGCATGGGCCTGCCGCAGCTGGGGCACGGCGAAACCCTGGGGTGTCTGGGCCGCCCAGAGATGGCTGCGGTCAGGCGTGGCGACGATCCTGCCCTGGTCATCCACCTGCTTGATGGTGTCGGTGACGGGGGTGGCGGCGATGATTCCCGCCCCCGCCGCCGCGGCCGTCTCCAGGGCCCCGGCGCAGTCCTCCAGCAGGGAGGGCTCCACCAGGCAGCGGGCTCCGTCATGGATCAGCACCAGGGGGGCCTCCGCCGGCAGCGCCGCCAGGCCGCGGCTCACCGATTCCTGACGCGTGTCTCCCCCCACGATCCACTGCACCGGCGGGCCAGGAGGCTCACCGCCTGCGGGGGGGAGCCCCTGGCGGGTCGTCTCGACGATCGAGGCCACCGCCTCCTGGTCCTGGGGCTGCCCCATGATTCCCACCCACCGGATGCGGGGGCAGCGCAGCACCGCCTCGAGGGTCCACCCCAGCACCGGCCGTCCCGCCACCGGCAGCAGCAGCTTGTTGATCCCGGCCCCCATGCGGCGGCCGCTGCCGGCGGCGGCGATCAGCAAATGCACAAGCGGACCCGTCTGGATAACGGGACGAACCGGATTCGCTCCATACAATCAGCCCGCCGGAACCCGCCCCGCTCCCCCCTTCGCCGATCCATGCGTGCCCTCTATCTGATCCCGGGGGATGGCGTGAGCCAGCTTCAGGCCCTTCCCGCGGTGGCCGCCTGCGCGAGCCAGCTCGGCTTCGCCATGCAGGTGGCCTGCCCGGCGGAATCGGGGGCGGTGTGGAGCCTTCTGCCGGCGGTCGAGAAGACGATTCCCTTCCCCTTCGGCGCCGCCAGCCTGGCGGACTGGGCCAACCTTCTGGGGTCGGTGCGCGATCCCGACTTCCAGGCCTGCATCAATCTGGCCGGCGGACCCCAGGTGGATCTGATGCTCTCGATGAGCCACATTCCCAACCGGGTCGCCGCCGGTGGCTTCTCGGCCACCACCAGGGTGGATCCGCCGCAGCAGGGCTGGCCGGCCCAGCGGCTGGCCGCCTACCTCCGGCCGATCGGCGTGCGGCTGGAGGCCGAGGCCTACCGGCTGCCCCTCCCCCGCCCCGCCCTCGAAGCGGCCACCGCCGCCCAGCCGGCGGGCCAGGGGCCGCTGCTCCTGCTCGCCCCGGCCGGTGGGGCGGCGGACTGGCCCGAGGCCCGCTGGCAGGAACTGCCCGGCCACATCCGCTCCACCCTCCCCGACCTGCGCACCCGGCGGATCGATCCCCTCCCCTCCCTCACCGCTGAGGAGCTGCGTCAGCGGGCGGCCACCGTGGCGGTGAGCGACGTGGTGCTCGGCAGCGATCCGTTGACGGTGGAGCTGGCCCTGCTCTGCGGCGTGCCGGTGGTGGCCCTGGGCCGCTCCCAGGACGAACTGCCCCAGCGGCAGGGGGTGAAGGGGCTGGGGAGCCCCGGCCACCTGGGGGATCTCGGCAGTGATCAGGTGCTGGCCGCCCTGGGGCTCGGCTGAGTCCTCCCCCGCCGATGCTCCGGACCGTGCGGCGACGCCGCCCCCCCTCCAGCCGCAGCCGCCGGCCGTGGATCCTGCCGGTCCTGGCCCTGCTGGCGGTGGTGAACGGCAGCGCCCTCGGCTACCGGATCACCGAGGGATGGGACTGGGGCGACTGCTACTGGATGGTGGCGATCACCATCTCCACCATCGGCTACGGGGAGGTGGAGCCCCTCTCGCCGGAGGGGCGGCTGGTCACGGTGCTGTCGATCGTGGGCGGACTGCTGGTGGTGCAGCTCACGCTCCAGAGCCTGCTGGGACTCTCCGAGTCCGGCTACTTCCGGCGCCTGCGGGAACGCCGCTTCCGAATCTGGCTACGAACCATGCAGAACCATGTGATTCTCTGCGGCTACGGCCGCATCGGCCGTGAGATCGCCGAGCAGCTCGACCGCCAGCAGATCCCCCTGCTGGTGGTGGAGGTGGATCCGGAACGGCGGGAAGCGGCCGAGGAGCGGGGGCTGCCGGTGCTCGCCGCCGACGCCACCCTCGACGAGACCCTGCTGGAGGCGGGGATCCATCGCTGCCGCAGCCTGGTGGCGGCCCTCTCCAGCAATGCCGCCAACCTCTATGTGGTGCTGAGCGCCCGGGGGCTGGCGCCCCGCTGCCGCCTCATCGCCCGCGCCGACAGCGACGAGGCGGAGCGCAAGCTCCGCCAGGCCGGTGCCGACCAGGTGGTGAGTCCCTACGTGGCCGGCGGCCGGACGATGGCCGCCACCGCCCTGCGGCCCCTGGCGGTGGATTTCATGGACCTGCTGGCCGGATCCGACTGCGAGGTGGAGGAGTTCCAGCTCAGCGAGGATCCCGCCCGCATGGCCGGTCTCGATGGCCGCACCCTGGCGGACCTGCAGCTGGGCCGCCACAGCGGCGCGCTGGTGCTGGCGATCCGTCAGCCCGAGCCGGCGGTGTCCAACCCCTACTCCTACCGGGGCACCACCTACGTTCCCGCCGGCCCCTCCCTGGTCGCCAACCCCGGCGGCGATGTGAGGCTCGGCCCCGGGCAGCTGCTGGTGGTGCTCGGCAGCAAGGAGCAGCTCCAGCGCTTCGCGCGGCTGCTCGGCCCCGCCCTCGAAAGCGTGGATGTGATGGCGGATTAGCGGCGCATACGATCGCCCCGCCCGATCCTTGCCGACGCCATGACCCCCAGCACTCCCCTCGAAGGGAAGGTGGCCCTCGTGACCGGCGCCAGCCGCGGCATCGGCCGGGCGATCGCCGAGAGCCTGGCCCTGGCCGGCGCGACGACGGTGGTGAACTACGCCCGCTCCGCCGAGGCGGCCGCCGCGGTGGTGGACACGATCGGGGCGGCCGGCGGCCGCGCCTGGGCCCACGGCGCCGACGTGGCCGAGGAGGAGCAGGTGGACGCGATGGTGAAGGCCGTGCTGGAGCGGGAGGGGCGTCTCGACGTGCTGGTCAACAACGCCGGCATCACCCGCGATGGCCTGCTGATGCGGATGAAGACCGCCGACTGGCGCAGCGTCATCGACCTCAACCTCACCGGCGTGTTCCTCTGCACCCGCGCCGTGAGCCGGCCGATGCTCAAGGCCCGCTCCGGGCGGATCGTGAACATCACCTCCGTGGTGGGGCTGATGGGCAACCCGGGCCAGGCCAACTACAGCGCCGCCAAGGCCGGGGTGATCGGGCTCACCCGCGGCACCGCCGCCGAGTTCGCCAGCCGCGGCATCACCGTGAACGCGGTGGCTCCGGGATTCATCGCCACCGAGATGACCAAGGATCTCGACACCGAGAAGATCCTGACGGCGATTCCCCTCGGCCGCCTCGGCGAGCCGTCCGAGGTGGCGGGGGTGGTGCGTTTCCTCGCCGCCGATCCCGCCGCCGCCTACATCACCGGCCAGGTGATCGCGGTGGACGGCGGCATGGTGATGCGCTGAGGAATCACTCCTCCCCCACCGGCCGGCCGAGGTCCTCCCTCAGCCGGCGGATGCGCTGCAGCAGCCGCAGCCGGCGGCTGCGGGCGGTGATCGTGAGGAACAGGCGGATCGGCACGTAGACGAGCGCCATCAGCAGCCCCAGCGCGGCGATCAGCAGGAAGATCAGGCCGTTGACCGACTCCGATCCCGCCAGGGCGGAATCGCCGGCGTTCTGGAGGGTGTGCTGCAGCAGATCTTCCATCGCCAAAGGGTATCCACCGCCGGGATTCGGCATTCCCTACACCCGGTCCCTGGGATCCGGGCCGGGCGGCGTGGGAGGCTTCACGGTCGAGCACCGACCGAACCACCGCTCCGTATGGCCAAGCTGCTGCAGTTCGCCGATTCCTCCCGCGATTCTCTCGAGCGCGGCGTGAACGCCCTGGCGGAAGCCGTGAAGGTCACCATCGGGCCCAAAGGCCGCAACGTGGTGCTCGAGAAGAAGTTCGGCGCCCCCGACGTCGTCAACGACGGCGTGACCATCGCCAAGGAGATCGAACTCGAGGATCCGTTCGAGAACATGGGCGCCCAGCTGGTCAAGGAGGTCGCCACCAAGACCAACGACGTCGCCGGTGACGGTAC
>CAZVPB010000043.1:0-13219 GCA_964628165.1 uncultured Cyanobium sp. | reverse complement strand
CTTGTTCACGGGATTGTCGTTGGCCATCCGCCCTCTGGAAGAAATTCCGAACCATGATCCCGGATCCGGACCCGCGGGGATCACGACTGTCAGCGGACCTGCACAGGCCCCGGAACGCCACCGTCCCATGGCGACCGCCGCCGCTCGGGCAGGGCGGCGAGAAGGGCCGCCACCGCCAGCAGCGCCGCCAGGCCCCACCAGAGGGTGCGCCGCGGCGGCGGACCGCCACGGCGGAAGCCACCGCCCGGCCGCCGGGACGGGCGGGCCGCGCCGATCCCCAGCGGCTCGCCGCAGCGGGCGCACACCAGCCGCCCCGCCAGGCTGCGGTCCGCCTTCACCGCCCAGCTGCCGCACTTCGGACAGGCCATGCCGCGCCCCTCGTCTCCGCCCTGCCCCATGGTGAACGACGAAGGAGTAGAACGGATGTACTGATGCCGGCCGCGCCGCGATGTTCGCCCATCTGCCCCCCGGCGTTCCCCTGGCGCTGCGGCAGGACCGCACCGCCTCCGGCTTCCCCAGCCCCGCCGACGACTACGTCGAGATCGGCATCGACCTGAACCTCGAACTGATCCCCTCACCCCTCTCCACCTTCTTCATGCGGGTGAGCGGCGACGCCATGCGGGGCGACGGCATCCTCGACGGCGATCTGCTCGTGATCGACCGCAGCATCGAGGCGCGGCCCGGAATGATGGTGGTGGCCACCTGCGACGGCGCCTTCATCCTGCGCCGGCTGGGGAGCCGGGGCCGGCGGCGGTGGCTGCTCGCCAGCGACGGCAGCCATCCGCCGATCCCCCTCGGCGACGGCGGGCCGGAACAAGACGCCGCGGCGGACGGCCGCGCCGAACTCTGGGGCGTGGCCATCCACGCCGTGCATCACCTGGCCCACGCCCCCTCGCGACGGCGCTGAGGCCTAGCCGCGACGCCGGACCGCCGCGGGCATGAGCAGCCCGCGGCGGCGCAGCTCGCGGCGGAACTCGCCGGCGAGGGCGTCGGCCATCCAGGCGCGGCGCAGCTGGCCGAACAGGGCGACGGCCCGCAGGCCGAGGGTGAGGCAGACCAGCAACTGCAGGCAGAGCTTGAGCACGGCGGCCAGCCGGTTCCATCACCAGGGTAGGGAGGGTTCCGGCAACCGTCAGGGAGGAGCCATGCTGGGGGGATGAGCGTGGACCCGCCGCCGCCGCTGCCGCCATTGAGCCGGGGCCAGCTGGAGACCCTTCTGGCGGCCCTCGATCCGCTGCTGGACGGCTTCGGCTGCGGCGCGTCCGACCTGGACGACGCCCGGGCCTACCTCAGGCGGCTGGGCGAGGACGGAGCCGGGGAGCCGCTCGACCCGATGCTGAGCTGGCTCGACCGCTGGGGCGAGGCGGGGGGCAACCGCCGCACGCTGCAACTGATGGTGAGCACCCTGCTGTGGTTCGGGCCGCCGGCGGCCATGGAGTCCGCCGACGGCCCGGTGGGTGGGACCTCTGGAAGTGGATCGGTCTCCCCGGTTCCACCGGTTTCTTTCTAAATCAGTAGCAACCGCTACCGGGAGACAGCTTCAGGATTCGTGATCTGAAAGGCCACCCCGAGGTCAGGGGCTCAGGCGGCTTCCTGGCCGTCGCCGAGGGTGGCGAGGTAGCGGCGCCGCTGCGGCGAGGCCATCAGCTCGTCGAGGGAGGGAGAAGCCGGCTTGAAGGCGGAACGCCCCTCGAAGGGAGCCAGGGAATGGGCGGGGCGGCTGGAGTTGATCCTGGGGTTTGTCATTGCACGGAAAGGAAGGTGTGTCTTTTTCTTCTTCATGGCGTCAATTCTACCCGATTCGTTGCGGAAAAGCTTCAAGGTCGGCACGGGATCCCTCCGGTGATCGGCCAGAAAGGCCGCTCAGCACAGGGATATCGAGGTTCGGTTCTCTGCTTCTCAGGCCAGATGCGTGTGTCGAGGCCAACACCGGGGGACAGTGCACACCAACCAAAGTGCACCGCGGTTAGATGGGGGTTAAGGCCCGGAATCGAACCGGTAAAGATGATCGGGGTTCAGGGGGATCGGCGCAGGAAGCGCCGCGGCACGAACAGCAGCCCCATGCACAGCACACCGATCAGGGGGCCGGGGGGGCAGTCGAGGGCGAGGGCGAGGGCGAAGCCGGAGGCGCTGAGCAGAACGCCGATCCCACCGGCACGCAGGGCGGCCTGCCGCAGGCTGGTGGCGCCGGCCACCCCCACCAGGGCGGGGGCGCAGATCAGGCCGATCACCAGGATCACCCCCACCGCCGTCATGGCGCTCACCACCACGAAGGCGGTGGCGAAGGCCAGCTGCAGCCGCAGGGAGCGCACCGGCAGACCCATCGCGGCGGCGCCGCTGGGGTCCACGCCGACGTACACCAGGGCCCGGTGGCGGCCGATCAGCAGCAGGAGCAGCAGGCCCAGGGCCAGCAGGCTGCGGAGCAGGTCGGCGGGGCCGGCGAGCAGCAGATCGCCGAAGAGGATCGCCTCCAGGTCGAGCCGCAGCCGGAGGATCGGGATCAGCAGCACGCCGAGACCCAGAAACCCGGCCAGCACCGTGTTGAGCACGGCCTCCTGGCTGGCGTGGCCGTCCCGGATCAGGCGTTCGGCCAGAAGGGTGCCCAGCAGACCGCTGAGCACCCCGCCGAGGGCGGCCGGCAGGCCGAGGGCCACCGCGACGGCCAGGCCGGGCAGCACGGCATGGGAGATGAGGTTGCCCTGCAGCAGGCGCCGGTTCACCAGCAGAAGAGTGCCGGCCAGCGGACAGACCAGGCCCGCGAGCAGCGCCGCCGCCAGCGGAAGACCCCACCAGCTCATGACCTTGCCTCAGCTAGAACGCCACGATGGATCACGGGACCAGCTTCACTCCCCGCCAGCGGAACCTGCTGCGCCAGCTCGAACGGGCCGGCCGTGAGCTGAGCGGCCAGCAGCTCCACCGGCTGCTGCAGGAGAACGGGGCGGCGATGGGCCTGGCCACCGTCTACCGGCACCTGCGCCAGCTGCAGCAGCAGGGGAGGGTGCGCTGCCGTCACCTGCCCAGCGGCGAGGCCCTCTACGCCCCGGTCGAACTCGACCGCCATCACCTCACCTGCGTGGAGTGCGGCCGCAGCCGCGAGCTGCACGCCTGCCCGCTGCACGAGATGGAGCTGCCCAGCAGCGAGCGGGGCGGGTTCCGGCTCCTCTTCCACACCCTCGAGTTCTTCGGCGTGTGCGAAAGCTGCCAGCGGAAGGACGCCTCGGCCTGAGGTGTTCAGCCGCACCGGTGGTTGCCCATCGTCATCGCCCCCAGCCGACCCTGCACGGCATCGGGCTGGCCATCGGCCAGCAACACCCGGTCGATCACGAGCACCCGGTCGTAGGCCTGCAGGGCCGCCCCCCAGTCGTGGCTGCTCACCAGCAGGGTGAGGCCGCTGTCGCGGAGCTGGCGGATCAGCCGCAGGAACTCCTCGCGGGTGGGGGGATCGATCGCCGCCATGGGCTCGTCGAGCAGCAGGATCTCGGCCGGCTGCACCAGGGTGCGGGCCAGCAGGGTGCGCTGCTGCTGGCCCCCCGAGAGCTCATCGAGACGGCGGCGGGCCAGGGCCGCCATGCCCACGCGCTGGAGCGCCGCCTCCACGTCGCAGCAGCCGCTCCGGCGGACCCGCAGGCGTCCCAGGTCGACGAAGTCCTCCACCGTGATCGGAAAGTGCCAGTCGATCTCCCCCCGCTGGGGCATCAGCGCGATGCGGGAACGGCATTCCGCCACCGGCCGGCCATCGAGCTCCACCCTTCCTTCGGTGGGCCGCAGCTGGCCCTGCAGCAGCTGCAGCAGGGTGGTCTTGCCGGCTCCGTTGGGACCGACCAGGGCGGTGAGGGTTCCCGGCGCCAGCTCGATGTCGATCCCCTCCAGGGCGGGACGGGAGCCGCGGAGATGGCGGAGGGCAATGGCGCGGAGCATGACGGGGCCCCTGGGGACAACGCAGCCTAAAAACTGAGAACCATTATCATCGCTCCACGGACGTCTCCCCATGCGCATCCCCGCTGACCGATCCCGCCATGCCCGCGCCGGCCTGTTCCTCGCCCTGGCGATGATGCTCGGCGCCTGCGGTGTGCCCCGCGCCGGAGACAGCGAAGCGGGGCCCCGAGTGGTGGCGGCCGACGGGGTGCTCTGCGACCTCACCCGGGTGGTGGCCGCGGACGCGGTGAGGGTGGACTGCCTGATCGAGCCGGGCAGCGACCCCCACACCCTCTCCCTCAGCCCGGCCCAGGCCCGCCGGCTGCGCGACGCGGATCTGGTGTTCGTCCACGGCCTGGGCCTCACGCCCGCCCTGGCGGATCCGCCCACCCGGGCCACGGTGGTGGCGGTGGCCGAGGAGGCGGCCCTGAAACCCATGCCGCTCGATGGAGACGGCCACGACCATGGGCACGGCGAGGGCGAGGCGGCGGCCCACGACCATGGGGGGGTGGACCCCCACGTGTGGCACGATCCCCGCAACACTGCCCGGATGGCGGAGCTGGTGGGGCGCCGGCTGGCGGACGTGGCACCCCAGGCCCGCTCCGGCCTTGAGGAGCGGGCGCGGCGGGCCGGCGGGGTGCTGGTGGATCTGGATGCATGGGCCGCTGCCCAGATCGACACGATTCCCTCCGACCGACGGGTGCTCGCCACCGCCCACCGCGCCTTCGCCACCTACGCCCAGCGCTACGGCCTGCGGGAACTGCCGCTGCTCGACGCCTTCGGTGGGCAGGGGGCGCTTCGGCCCGCCACCCTGGCCAGGTTCGAAGCCGAACTGGAGCGGGAGGGCGTGACGCGGCTCTTCCCGGAACAGAGTCCGCCCTCGAAGGCCCTGCAGACCATCGCGGGCCAGACCGGCATCCCCCTCGCGGAGACCCCCCTCACGGCTGACGGACTCGCCCCTGGCCAGTCCGCCGTGGGCACGTTCGTGAACAACACCTGCACGATCGTGAGCGGACTGGGGGGCTCCTGCGACCGCCAGGCGGCGGGGCAGCTGGAGCGGCGCTGGCGGGAGATCGGCGGCGGCGGCTGAGGCCGCCCCTCACAGGCGCTCCAGCGGCAGTGCCTCCCATCCATGGGGATCCCAGGGCCGCAGCAGCGGCTCGAGCTGCCGCAGGGGGGCGGCGCCGCGGGCCAGCAGCCAGGGCTCGACGCAGTCGTCGGGCACCACCACCGGCATCCGCTCGTGGATCGGCCGCAGCAGATCGTTCGGCGCCGTGGTGAGGATGCAGCAGGTATCGAGTTCACTGCCGTCGGCGCCGAGCCAGCGGTCCCACACGCCACCCAGCCAGAAAGGTGAGCCGTCACGGCGGCGGATGAGGCAGGGCTGCCTGCGGGGGCGGCCGGACCCGGGCGCCGGAGCCCCCACGGGCCGCCATTCATAGAAGCCGTCCGCGGGCAGCAGACAGCGGTGGTGGCGCCAGGCCCCGCGGAAGTAGGGCTTCTCGGCCACGGTCTCGCTGCGGGCGTTGATCGGGCGCGTGCGGCCGCGCGGGTCCTTCAGCCAGGCGGGGAGGAGACCCCAGGCCGCGAAGGCCACCTCGGGATGCCCCTCGATGTCCCGCTGGATCAGCACCGGCTCGCTCGGCCGCACCTGCACCCGGGGCAGGTAATGCTCCTTCAGCCCTTCGGGCAGGGGGCCCCGCAGCCGCGGCAGCAGCCGGTCGATCGCGGTGGTGAGGGAATAGCGGCCGCACATCGGTGGGGATCCGGGCGGGCCCAGGCTGCCGCCCCGCCGTCTGTTCCATCGGTCACACCGATCTGCGCCATCGGTGCCGCCTCAGGGTGGAGGCCTTCGAGCAAGCTGGAGGAACGACTGCGGCCTTCACGGCATGAAGGAACTCACCAAGGCGATCAACCGGCACCTGGCCTCGGAGTTCCAGGCCAGCCACACCTACCTGGCGATGTCGATCTGGCTGCGGGAGAAGGATCTGGCCGGCTTCTCCGCGTACATGCTCGAGAAGAGCGACGAGGAGCGGGGCCACGCGGCGCGGATGATCGCCTATCTGGTGGACAGCGACGCGCAGGTGGAGTTGCCCACGATCGAGGCGCCGGAGCGGGCCTGGGGGTCGGTGCAGCAGCTGTTCGACCAGGTGTTCGAGATGGAGAAGGGCGTCACCGCCTCGATCAACCGCCTCTACTCGATGGCGGAGGACGAGGGGGAGCGCAGCGCCACGGCGATGCTCGACTGGTTCGTGGCGGAGCAGCTGCAGGAGGAGGCGGAGGCCCGCTTCGTGCTGAAGCGGCTGCGGCTGGCGGGGGACAACAGCGCCGCCCTGCTGCTGCTCGATCAGCAGTTCCTCGAGGGCACCGCCCTCACCCATGTGAAGGGGGGCCTCGGCGGCGCCTCCGCCGGCTGATCCCCCTCCCGCTCCAGGAGGAACAGGTAGGGACGCTCCACCCCCTTCTCGTCCATGAGGCCCAGCACGGTGCGCTCGTCCACCCGCCGGAAGGCGTCGTGCACGGGCAGATGGTCGTAGATCATGGCGGCGGTGACCCGGCCCCGCACTTCCACCGGCCGCAGCCGGGCCTGGCTGGCCGAGGTGCGCAGCAGCCGCAGCAGGCCGCGCAGCAGCGCCTGCAGCAGCGGTGACGATGGAGCCCGCAGGCCGCGGGCGAAGGCGAGGGCGCCCGGCAGGGGCCACACCGGGAACGGCTCAGCGCCCTCGCCGCCGCCGAACAGCAGCGGGTGCACGTGGTCGTCGTCGAGGAATTCCTTGCCGTACCAGCCGCAGCCCTCCAGCCAGCCCTCGAGCGGATGGCCGGTGCGGAGCTCGCGGCCCCGCCAGCGGCCCCGCAGCTCCCGGGGCTCCACGGTGGGGAGGGAATCGAACCAGGCCAGCGCCTCCTCCAGGGAGGTGGGGGAAGGAATCATTCCGGCAGCCGGGCCAGGTCCCACCAGCGGGGCTTCATGAAGAAGTCCTCCTCGGTGTATTCCACCAGCGCTCCGCCCTGGAACTGCACCAGGTCGTCGGAATGCACGGCGAAACCCGCGGAACGGGCGAGGTCGGCGAGATCGTCGGCATCGGCGGCCTCCTGGGCGGAGCATTTCTGCTGCAGCCGCGGATCGCTGCGGATGGCGCGGATGAAGGCGACCAGCTGCTCATGGGCCATGGACGGGGGCGCGCGAAGCCAGAGGGGATTCTGGATGCCGGACGTGACCTGGGCGACATCGCCCGGCCAGCGGAACGACGTGCAGCTGCCGCCCGATGGGAGCCTGCACCTAGCCCATCTACTTCTCCAAGGCTGACGGCACAGGTGGGGGCAGGGGGACTTGAACCCCCACAGCCTCGCGGCCTGCGGATTTTAAGTCCGCTGCGTCTACCGATTCCGCCATGCCCCCGCTGGCGCAGTCTAGATTTCGCGCGTCGAGCGAGCCCGTCATGCCTGGATTTCTGAGCGCGATCTCCAGCGAGACCCTGCTGGTGCTGGGGGCCTATCTCGCGCTCGCCGGCGCCTACCTGGTGGTGGTGCCCCTCGCCCTCTACTTCTGGATGCAGCGCCGCTGGAACGTGATGGGCAAGATCGAGCGCACCTTCGTCTACGGCCTCGTCTTTCTCTTCTTCCCCGGCCTGATCCTCTTCGCGCCGTTCCTCAACTTCCGCATGGCGGGCCAGGGGGAGGTCTGAGCCGGTGACGCGCGGACAGGCGATCCTGGCCGGCCTGGCTGTGTTCGGCGCCGGGGCCTTAGGTCTGTGGGCCTTCGAGAGCTCCGGACTGGACGGCGCCTCGGCCGGTATTGCCGCCACCCTGCTGCTCATGGTGATCGTGGTGGGATGGACCACCAGTTACCTCAGGCGGGTGGTGAGCGGCCGCATGACCTACATGGAGCAGCGCCGCCGTTACCGCGAGGCCTACGACGCCGTCACCGACGACGTGCTGCAGGCCAAGTTCGATGCCCTGCCGCCCGAGGAGCAGGAGAAGCTGCTGGCGGAGGTGGGCCAGCTGCAGGCCGACGCCGAGATGTGAGGGGGAGAATGGGGCGATGAGCGCCTCCACCCTGGCCGTCACCGGCGGCACCCCGATCCAGGCCCGCTTCGCCCGCCTGCGGTCCGCCGGCCGCTGTGCCCTCATGCCCTTCCTGATGGCGGGCGATCCCGACCTGGCCACCACCGCCGACACTCTGCTGGCCCTGCAGAGCGCCGGCGCCGACCTGATCGAGCTGGGCATCCCCTACAGCGACCCCCTCGCCGACGGGCCGGTGATCCAGGCGGCCGCCGGCCGGGCCCTGGCCGCCGGCACCACCCCCGCCGCCGTGTTCGAGCTGCTGGGCCGGCTGCGCGGCAGCCTCGAGATCCCCGTGGTGCTGTTCACCTACAGCAACCCCCTGCTGAACCGGGGCATGGAGCGGTTCTGCGCCGACGCGGCCGCTGCCGGCGCCGCCGGGCTGGTGGTGCCCGACCTGCCGCTGGAGGAGGCCGAGAAGCTCTCCCCCGTCGCCGCGGCGGCGGGTCTCGACCTGGTGCTGCTGGTGGCTCCCACCACCCCCGCCGAGCGGCGGGTGCGGATCCATGCCGCCAGCCGCGGCTTCACCTACCTGGTGAGCGTGACCGGCGTCACCGGCGCCCGCGCCAGCCTCGAGGACCGGGTGGGCGACCTGGTGGGGCGCCTCAGGGCCGAGGGCGACACGCCCGTGGCGGTGGGCTTCGGCATCTCCCGGCCCGAGCAGGCGGCCCAGGTGCGCGACTGGGGCGCCGACGGCGCCATCGTGGGCAGCGCCCTGGTGAAGGTGATGGCCGAGGCCCGCGCCGCGGGTCAGGACGTGGCCGCCGCCGCCGGGGCCTTCTGCGCCGAGCTCCGGGCGGGGCTTGACGCCGCGGCGGCCGCCGGTTGAACGGCAGTCACTGGATCAGCAGCCGGTCGAGCGGCTGCGGTGGCGCCGGACTGCGGCAGCCCGGCCCGGAAGGCGGGGCCGCAGCCGCCCAGCAGCGCGGCCAGCGGCAGCAGCAGCACGCTCCGTGGGAAGGGAATTCGCATGGTGGCGCCGTGGCTGCTTCCATGATGGGCCCTGTGCCACGGCAATGAACAGCGACGGCCTGCCCTTCTCGGCCGCGGCCGAGCGCAACCGCGAGCCGATCCTGGCGGTGCTGCGCCGCTGGCTGGGCTGCACTGAGCCCGGCCGGCCCGTGCGGCTGCTGGAGGTGGGATCGGGCACCGGTCAGCACGCCGTGCACATGACCCGGCACCTCGCCCATCTGCACTGGCAGCCCACCGAACTGCCCGGCGCGCTGGCGGGAGTGGCGGCACGGATCGAACGGGAGGGAACCAGCGGCCTGGCGCCGGGGGCGCGGATCGCACCGCCGCTGCCGCTGGACGTGACCCAGCCCGACTGGCCGCCTGGCCCCTGGGACGCGGTGTTCTCCGCCAACACCGCCCACATCATGCCGGCGGCGGCGGTGCCGGCCCTGCTGGCCGGCAGCGCGTCGGTGCTGCGGCCGGGCGGGCTGCTGCTGCTCTACGGCCCCTTCCGCTACGGCCCGGACCACACCGCCGCGAGCAACGCCGCCTTCGATGAACACCTGCGCAGCCTCGATCCGGCCATGGGCATCCGCGATGCCCGTCAGCTGGCGGCCCAGGCCGCCGAGGTGGGGCTGCAGCTTCGCGAGGACGTGGCGATGCCCGCCAACAACAGGACACTGGTGTTCGAACGCATCGCATCCGAGCGGCCATGAAATTCGTGCTGTGGGGCACCTACTGCGACAACGCCCTGGAGAAACGCACTCCCTTCCGCGAGGAACACCTGGCCGGTCTCAGGCGGCAGAAGGAGGCCGGCACCCTCGTGACCCTGGGCCCCACCGAGGGCAGCACCCACGTGTTCGGCATCTACGAGGCCGGCAGCCGCGAGGAGGTGGAGGCGCTGGTGAAGAACGACGTGTACTGGCGCAACGGCATCTGGACGGCGGTGGAGATCCACCCCTGGATCCAGGCGTTCTGAATCGGGGCGGCCGCGGCCGGGCAGACGCCGTCAGCCCCGCGGCCAGCCCAGCTCCGCCTGGCGCCACACCCATTCCCCCACCGCCGCCGCGCCGTCCTCGCCGAGCACGTCGCCGTAGCCGTCCATGCGGCCGATGCCCCGGGCGGCGATCACGGCCACCGCCGCCGCATCCTCGATGCCGTTGCGCCGCAGCGCCGCCTGCTTCAGCGTGCGGCTGCGGCGCACGATGTTGCCGCCGTTCACATGGCAGCCCACGCAATGGAGCTCGAACAGCCGGGCCCCCTCGCCGCCGTCAGCGGTCATGGCCTCGCCGCCCCAGGCGGGCGGCGGCCAGAACAGGGCAAGCAGAAGGATGGCCGCCACCAGGAGGGCCACCGCAAGGCGGAAGGTCCGGCCGATCACCGCGCCGGTCACTCCTCCTCTTCTTCACCAGCCCCCAGGGGCACCAGGCGGATCTGCTTGCGGCCCAGCTTGATCTCGAATTCATCGCCCGGCTCGAGTCCGAGCTGGCCGGTGTACGCCTTGCCGATCAGCAGATTGCCGTTGCCCTGCACCGTGGCGATGTAGCTGAGCTTGCGACCGGCTCTGCCGCCCCGCCCGGCACCGCCCAGCTCGAGCCCCTTGGCCTCCAGCAGAGCCTCGTAGAACGCCGTGAAGTTGAGGCGCTCGGAACCATCCTTCTTGGTGGACACGTAGCCACACGCCCGCACGATCTCGGATTTGCCCGCATCGCCGAGCTCCTTGACCTTTGCCAGCAAATCCGATCCGGTGAGCATGGGCCTTGAGAGGTGTGAAGAGGAAGGAATTTCTCCGAAAGATACACCCGCAGCCGCAAGGGTGAGGTGGGCCCGCCAGAATCGATGGAAACAAGAATGCGGCATGACGTCTCTTCGAGCCCTGCGCGCCGAGGATGATGAGCAGGTGATCGAGGTGTATCGCGACGCCGTGCTGAGCCAGGCCGGCGATCTTTACAGCCCCGCGCAGATCGAGGCCTGGGCCCACCATGCCGACCGCGATCCCGGTTTCCGCTCGATCCTGCGGCGCGGGGTGGGACTGGTGAGCTGCTCGGAGGCGGACGACCGTTCCATCGAGGCCTTCGCCCTTCTCGATCCCCTGGATCGCCTCTCGCTGCTCTACTGCCGCGGCCGCGCGGCACGGCAGGGACGCGCCACGGGCCTGGTGCGCACCCTCGAGGACCACGCCCGGCGAGCTGGCTGCCTGCGGCTGCGCACCGAGGCCAGCTTCCTTTCCCGCCCGCTGCTGGAGCGGCTCGGCTGGGGGGTGGAGGCGGAGGAGGAGGTGATCCTGGCGGGGGAGAACTTCCGCCGCTGGCGGATGATCAGGGATCTGCACCGGGCGGCAGGGAGCCCCTGATCACCCCATGGCCGAAGCGGATCTGCAGCTCTTCCTCGAGAAGGTCCGAAGCCTGCAGGCCTTCGTGGCGCTGAGCGAGGAACAGGCCGGGCTGCGGGCCGCCCTTGCCGCCTGCGCCAGCCATGGGGAGGTGGTGCAGCTGGCCCGGGCCTGGGGCTTCGAGATCGGCCGGCGCTGGGGGGAGACGGGCGTGGATCACAGCGGGGGCGACAACCTGCTGGGGGGACACTGTCCGCCGCCGGGGCAGGAGAGCACCACGGTGCTGGTGGAAGGGCCGGGATTCCGGCTGGAGCGGATCCACTCCTGCGGGGCGGCGAGTCCGGCGGACTTCTGGTACGACCAGGAGGAGCAGGAATGGGTGACCCTGCTGCAGGGTTCCGCCCGGCTTCAGTTCGAGGACGAGGCCAGCCCCCGGCAGCTGAGCCGCGGCGACCACCTGCTCATTCCACGGGGGCGTCGTCATCGTGTGCTGGCCACCGACCCGGCTCCGGGGACGGTGTGGCTGGCCCTGTTCTGGAGCGATCCCGAGCCTGCCCCCGGAACCTCACCAGCCAGTAGGCCGCGGCCAGACTGAGCACGGCCACCCCCAGCCCCACCAGCAGCTGGGGCTTGTTCTCGGCGCCGGGGGGCAGCACGATCACCTTCCGCGCCACGGCGGTGATGGCGGTGAGCAGCACCAGTTCGATCTGCACCACCCTCCGCCGCAGGTAGGAGGTGATGTTCTGCAGCACCTCCAGACCGATCAGCAGGTTGAGCACATCGCCCAGGAGCACCTGCAGGCTCTCGCCGCCGATCAGCGGACCCATCACATCGGGGTCGCGGACTTCGGTGGCCAGCTGAATGGCGAGCTGGAGCGTGGCGGCGATGAGAACGAGGAACAGCACCGCCCCCAGCAGCTTGGCGAGCTGCTGCTCGCCCCGGTCGATGACGTGGAGGAAGAAGGAGTTGGAGAGCAGGCGCCGGATTCGGCCCATCAGTCGTCTTCAACCGGCAGGGGCCCCACTTTGCCAAGTCAGGGCTCCCCGCTCCCCTCCTGGCGGATTTCCTCCAGCAGCAGATCGAGCTGCCCCAGCGATCCCGGCGGCCCCTGCCCCTCCTCGTCGTGCTCCTCCTCCGCCATCCAGCCTGCCTCGATGCCGCAGAGGCGGTCCGCCAGGCCGGTGAGGCCCCCCTGCTCGTGGATCCGCCGCAGTTCCTCCAGCAGCACCGGCATGCGGATCGAGGGGGCCCGCAGGGCACGGCGCAGGTCGGACTGAGTGCGGCCGGCATGGCGGAGCCAGTCCTTGAGGAAGGCCTGGAGCTCCTCCAGCTGGTCTTCGGTGAAGGCGGGCGCGGCGGCCATGCGGCGGGGCGGCCTCAGCGGGTGGGCGGGAACCAGCGATCCAGGCGACGGCGGGCCCGCAGCCGGATCTCGGGGGTGAGGTGGCGCCGGCACAGGCCCAGCAGGGCCGTGATCGCCACCAGATCGTCACCGAAGCCGGCGGCCGGCAGGAAGTCGGGGATGAAGTCGATCGGCACCAGCAGGTAGGTGAGGGCGGCGAGCATGGTGAGCCGGGCCTGGGGCGGCGTGTCGTCGTCGAGGAGGATCTCGAAGCACTCGAAGGCGGGACGGGCCACGGCGCGGCCGGCGCGCCGCAGCAGACGCACCAGGACGCCTTCGTCGACCACGGTGCCGTCGATCACTTCCGCCTGGACGGTGGAGCCGTCGGAGGGATCTGCGGCAGAAGAAGCGGCGGCCATGGCGATCTCCCGAAAGGCTGGGTGCAGTTCATTTTCAACCGTTCCGGCAGCTACCACAGGGGGCCATGACCGGCCAGAACGTGGAGAGATCACCGGACCTCCGGGCTCAGGCCTCCACCAGACCGCTCTCGAGGCCCGCCTGGCGCAGCTTCCGCAGGGCGCGCTGCACCACCTGACGGCAGTACTCACGGCTGCAGG
>CAZVPB010000042.1:0-13696 GCA_964628165.1 uncultured Cyanobium sp. | reverse complement strand
CCGAGAAGAAGGAGGCCGCTCCCGCCGGCGGCGGCGGCATGGGTGGCGACTTCGATTACTGATCGACGCTGATCGTCCCGGACCTCCGGGTTCCATCGGGCGGGGGAGCTGCGGCTCCTCCGCCCCTTTTTCATGGCGGCCCAGGACGGGGAAACCGCCCTGCGGGGAGCGAGCCTGATCTCAATCCGTATTGGTATTCTCTGCAGATCCGATCACAACCCGGAATCCTTTGGTTCTCTCCCCCTCGCGCCCTGCTGCCACCAGCGCCCGGCGCGCCGCCACGGCCACCCGCGTCTCCGCCGCCATCACCGGCGGGGCGAACGCCCGCCGTCGGGCCGCGGCCCTGCACCGGCCCCGCCGGGGCGAGCCGGCGCCGCGGCGCAAGGAGGGCACCCGCTGGGGCACGATCGCCTTCATGGTGGCGATCCACGTGCTGGCCCTGGTGGCCCTGCTGCCCCGCTTCTGGAGCCTGCCGGCCGTCGCCACCCTCCTGATCCTCTACTGGATCACCGCCTGTCTCGGGGTGACCATCGGCTACCACCGATTGCTCAGCCACCGTTCCTTCCGGGTGCCCCGCTGGCTGGAGCGGTTCTTCGCCACCTGCGGCGCCCTCAGCTGCCAGCACGGTCCGATCGAATGGGTCGGACTGCACCGGCACCATCACAAGTTCTCCGATACGGAGGTGGACCATCACGACAGCCACAAAGGCTTCTGGTGGAGCCACATGGGCTGGATGCTCACCACCATTCCGGCCGCCAGCGCCGTGGCCCGGCTCACCGGGGATCTCCAGAGCGATCCCTACTACCGCTGGCTCAACCGCTGGTTCCTGCTGCTGCAGCTGCCCCTCGGCCTGCTGCTCTTCGGCCTCGGCAGCCTCACCGGAGCCGGGGGCTGGGCGCTGGTTCTGTGGGGCATTCCCCTGCGCCTGGTGCTCGTGTATCACTGCACCTGGCTGGTGAATTCCGCCACCCACTGCTGGGGCAGCGTGGCCCACGACAGCGGCGACAACTCCCGCAACAACCCGTGGGTGGCCGCCCTCACCTTCGGCGAGGGCTGGCACAACAACCACCATGCCTTCCCCCATTCCGCCCGCCATGGCTGGGGCCGTCAGATCGATCTCACCTGGCAGCACATCCGCCTGCTGCGGGCGCTCGGACTGGCCCGCCAGGTGAGGCTTCCGAGGGCTGCGGCGCCCGGAGTCTCACCGGCACCGTTCTCCGCCTGAGGGGCTTAGCCCCTCGGTCGGGGCGCCGCTGCTCAGCCGTTGCGGGGCACGAACTCCAGGGCCACGCCGTTGTTGCACCAGCGCTGGCCGGTGGGCCGGGGGCCGTCGTTGAACACGTGTCCCTGGTGGCCGCCGCAGCGGCGGCAGTGGTATTCGGTGCGGGGCACGATCAGCTTGAAATCGCGCTTGGTGGCGACCGCGTCGGGCAGGGGCTTCCAGAAGCTGGGCCAGCCGGTGCCGCTCTCGTATTTCGTCTCCGAACTGAACAGCGGCAGCCGGCATCCCGCACACAGGTAGATGCCCGGCCGTTTCTCCTTGTTGAGGGGGCTGCTGAAGGGGCGTTCGGTGCCTTCGCGGCGCAGCACGTCGTAGGCGGCGGGGCTCAGCCGCTTGCGCCACTCGGCATCGCTGAGCTGCCAGGAGGGATCACCCGCCCTGGTGGCGGCGCAGGCCCGGCCCGCTCCAAGCAGCGGCAGCGTGGCGAAGAGGGGGCCCCCCACCCGTCGGAACAGGGTCTGGAGGGCGAAGCGGCGGGTGGTCATGGCCAGGTGGGGCTGCTCAGGCCCGCGGTGGCAGCACCCCCTGGAGAACGGCAAGCCCCAGGAAGACCGCCAGCAGGGTCCAGGTGATGCGGTTGAGGGTGGCCTCGGCGCTGCGGGCGCTGGTGAACATGGAGCCGCCGCTGGCGGCCAGCCCTCCCATGCCGTCGCCCTTGGGACTGTGGAGGAGAACGGTGATGATGAGCAGCACGCCGCTCAGCATCCAGGTCCAGGTCAGGGCGGATCTCAGCATCCGGCGATCGTAGCGGTCAGACGCCGAGGGTCTGGGGGATCCTGCTCCCCGGGGCCGCCGTCCCGCTCACGGCCGCTTCGATGAGGGAGCGGCCGGTCATGCGGATGGGCTTGGGGAGCCCCAGGATCTCCAGGACCGTGGGGGCGATGTCGGCGAGGCCGCCGTGTTCCCGCAGGCGGGCGTTGCCTCCATGGCCCGGCAGCTTGCGCTTCTCCCCCTCGATCAGGATCACCGGCACGGGGTTGGTGGTGTGGGCGGTCCAGGGGCGTCCGTCGGGCCCCTCCATCACCTCGGCGTTGCCATGGTCGGCGGTGATCAGCATCGTGCCGCCCATGCGGCTGGTGGCCTCCAGCAGCCGGCCCACGCAGCGGTCGACGGTGGCGACCGCCTCGGTGGTGGCCTCCATCTGTCCGGTGTGGCCCACCATGTCGGGGTTGGCGTAGTTGATCACCACCAGGGAATACACCCCCTGGTGGATGGCGGCCACGCAGCGGTTGGTGAGTTCCTCGGCGGCCATGGCGGGGGCCATGTCGTAGGTGGCCACCTGGGGGGAACGCACGAGCTGGCGGTCCTCACCGGGGAAGGCCCGCTCGATGCCGCCGTTGAGGAAGTAGGTGACGTGGGGGTATTTCTCGGTCTCGGCGGTGCGGAGCTGCCGCAGTCCGTGCTCGGAGACGACCTGGCCGAGCAGGCCGTCGAGGGACTCGGGCGGGAAGGCCACCGCCACCGGCAGGCCCTGCTCGTACTGGGTGAAGGTGACCACGTGGAGGGGGTCGATGCGTTCCCGCTCGAAGGCGTGGAAGTCGGGAAGCACGAGGGCACGCATCAGCTGACGCACCCGGTCCGGACGGAAGTTGAAGCACACCAGTCCGTCCCCGGCCCGGATCGTGCCGGGGGCGAGACGGACCGGTTCGAGGAACTCGTCGGTGATGTCGTCGTCGTAGGAATCCCGCAGGATCTCGGCGGGATCCTTGCCGCAGATCTCGCCGCTTTCGGTGAGCAGCCGGTAGGCCTTCTCGGTGCGGTCCCAGCGGTTGTCGCGGTCCATGGCCCAGTACCGCCCGCAGAGCGTGGCGATGCGGCCGACGCCGGCCTCGTCGATGAACTCCTGCACCCTCTCGATGGAGGCGCCGGCGCTGGTGGGCGGGGTGTCGCGCCCGTCGGTGATGACGTGCACGGCCACGTCGTTCAGTCCCCGTCCGGCGGCCCAGCGGAGCAGCCCGCCCAGGTGGTCGACATGGCTGTGGACACCTCCGTCGGAGCAGAGGCCCAGGAGATGCAGGGTGCCGCCACTCTCGAGCAGACGGTCGGCGAGTTCATTGAGGGCCGGGTTCTCCGCGATGCTGCCGTCGCGGACCGCCTGGCCGATGCGCACCAGTTCCTGACGGATGACCCGGCCGGAACCGATGGTGAGGTGCCCCACCTCGGAATTCCCCATCTGCCCGTCGGGCAGTCCGACCGCTCCGCCGCTCGCCTCGATCACCGTGTGGGGATAGGCATGCCAGAGGGCGTCCATCACGGGCGTGGAGGCCTTCCGGATGGCATTGTGACCTCCCTCGGGCAGGTATCCCCAGCCGTCGAGGATGGCGAGAACCACGGGAGCGACCGCAGGGCCCTTGGCCGTGGCAGCGCTGCTTCTGGGAAGAGCGTCGATCGAACCGGAAAGGGAGGAAGAGACCGCGTTCACCCGATATGACTCAACGACAGGAGCCAGAAAGCCCTGCTCAACCTACCGCGACTTGCGCGATCCCCCCGGGGAGCTCCCAGTCCAGTCAGCCTTTGGGCACAGAATCGCCAGAATCGCTACATCCCACGACCGCGCCATGACCCGGCCTGCACCCGATGTCACCGGGGGGCGCCGCCTCGAACTGCTCTCGGCGGCCGCGCTCGGCCGCACCCTCGACCGCCTCGCCTCCCAGGTGCACGAGAGCGTGGAGGACAGCCGTCAGCTGCTGCTGCTCGGGATCCCCACCCGCGGGGTGGAGCTGGCGAAGGTGCTGGCCGACCGGCTGGAGGCCATCTGCGGCCACCCCGTCTCCCATGGGAGCCTCGACCCCACCTTTCACCGCGATGATCTCGGCCGGGTCGGGACCCGGCTGGTGGAGGCCACCCAGCTGCCGGTGAGCCTGGACGACCGTCAGGTGGTGCTGGTGGATGACGTGATCTTCACCGGCCGCACCGTGCGGGCGGCCCTGGAGGCCCTGCAGGCCTGGGGCCGCCCGCGGCGGGTGCAGCTGCTGGTGATGGTGGACCGGGGCCACCGCGAACTCCCGATTCAGCCGGACTTCTGCGGACGGCTGGTGCCGACGGCCCGGAACGAATCCATCCACCTGTGTCTGCGGGCGGTGGACGGCGAGGACGGAGTGTTTCTGCTCAAGCCCTGAGCTCGAGTTCGTCGGCGCGGAAGTGGGCCTTGTAGCGGCCGAAGACCACGATCACCGGCAGGGTGGGACTGATCGGCCTGCCCTTCCAGTCCTCGAGCACCTCCTTCACCTCCCCCTCCTGGCCCTCCATGTCGAAGGCCTCACCGCGATGCTGGGGATGGTTGTACACCACCACGCTGCGGCATACCCGAACCTGATCGCCGGTACGCATCCACATCCCTCCGTGTCGGCCCAATCCTGTCACGGTGATGCCTGCGGCCGCCTCACCGCTGGCAGGCGCTTTCCGGTCCGGCCTCCACCACCCGGCCCCCCAGTTCACGGCAGGCTTCCTGGAAGGCCTGCCACTCGTCCATTCCCGCCGCGATCCGCTTCTGCACCAGGGCGTCGAGGCGGTCGGTGGGCACGGTGTGGGGCAGCTGGCCGTGCACGTCGTGCTCCCTCTCCTCGTTGCGGAGCCGGGCCAGACCCTGCTCCACCTGCTGGCGGAGGGGCTGGCTCCGCTGCTGCCACCACGGGTGGTCGATGCGGTTGAGGGTGTCGAGGGCCTCCCACCAGCGCTGCTCCCCCACCAGCCGACCGGCCCGTTCGAACTGGAGCCGGTTGCGGTTCCAGATCTCCCTGAGTTCCTGGGCCAGTGAGCGGGTGTCTCCACCACCCGCCTTCTGCAGGGGAGCGAGGGCCGCCAGAGCCCCCTCCACGTCGCCCCCCCGGAAGAGCCGCAGGGCCTTCTGGCGCAACTCCCCCTCCCAGGAATCGAGGCGCTGGCGGTCGGCGGTGGTGCCGGAGGCGGAGGCCACCAGCTGCCGCTGCATCACCAGGGCCTCGCTCCACTGCTCCGCCTGCCACAGCTGCAGGGCCCGGGCGCGACGGCAGCGCCCCTCCTCCTGGGGAGAGGGCCCGGGCAGCCAGCGGAGCGCCGCCAGCTGCTCGCTGTAGCGGAGGCAGTCCTCGTAGCGCCCCGCTTCGATCGATTCGGCCAGCCGGCGAGGCAGTTGACGCTCCCACCAGTAGACCCCTCCCACCGCGACGGCGAGGGATCCCAGCGTGACGGCCAGCCAGAAACGGGGAAGTCTGTGCCGGCGGAGAGGCAAGAGCGAAGGGGTTTCGTAGGAATCTCAGCCTAGGAATCCGCGGGGGGAGGCCATGCCCGCCGCGGTGCGCTCAGCGCACCGGCCCCAGCCTCCGTCTGCCGAGGTGTTCCCCCGACCCCAGATCCTCCGCCTCCAGCACCAGATCGCCATCGGCGTCCACCTCGAAGCGGAGCCTCAGCCGGTCCTCGCCGCGGCGGCCCGGCGTCGTCAGCTCCAGCGCAGCGGGCGCTGGATTCCAGGGCTCGACCCGCGCTTCCCCCGCGGGCCGGTCCCGCAGCACCGGCAGGCCCCCCTCGAAGATCACCTCGGCCCGGCTCTCCGGCACCGGTTCCCCCAGCACCAGTTCGATCCGCCGCTGGTCGTCGCGGCTGCAGGCCAGCACCAGTTCCAGCGGCTGCTCGGTGGGCCAGGGCTGGCCCGCCACGAAGAGGGGATGCCAGTGATGGGCGCCGCTGCGCCGGTCCCAGCAGCGGAGGGAGACCCCGCGGGCGAGCACGTCCCGCAGCCGCACCCCGGGGGTGAGGGCGAGGGCGCCGCGGGCCACGGCCTCCACCGGCCGTTCGCCCCGCAGAGGCACCGCCGGCAGCTGTTCCGTCAGCCAGTGGCGCAGCAGGGGGATGCGGCTGCAGCCGCCCACGGGGAGCACGGCGTCGATGTCGTCGGCCCGCAGCCCCTCCCGCCGGGCCGCGGCGAGCACCTCGTTCAGCAGGCCCTCCAGCTGGCGGAGAAGCCCCCTCCGCCGCAGGAGCCGCTCGAGCCCCGACCGGTCGAGACGCAGCTCGCGGGGGGTGCCCGCCTCGGGATCGACCCAGATCGCCAGGGCCTCCTCCCGGTCGCTGAGGCTGCACTTGAGCAGTTCCGCCGCCCGCAGCAGTGCGCCGGAGGCGGGAGCGTCGGGACACAGCTCGGCGGCGATCCACCGGTCGATGTCCCTGCCGCCGATGGCCATGCCGGCCTTGCCGATCACCCGCGCGCAGCGGGGCGCCTGGCCGCTGCGGGCCAGGTCGCGGCCGGCGAACCGCAGCAGCTGGGCGATCGGGGCGGCCCTTCCCTCGCCGCCCTCGAGCGCCACCAGGGACAGGTCGATCGTGCCGCCCCCCAGATCGATCACGAGAACCCGGCTGCCGGGCGGCAGGCCGGCGCCGATGGCGGCGGCGGTGGGTTCGTCCACCATGGCCAGCTCCGCCACCCCCAGTTCGCTGCAGGCCTCCAGCAGCCAGCGGCGATAGCCGGGCAGGGTCTCGATCGGTGCGGTGAGCACGAGCCGTTCCGGCTCGACGCCGGCCGGCAGGGCACGCCAGAGGGCCCGCAGCAGCAGCGTGCCCGCCTGCTCCGCCGCCAGCCAGGCGTCCCCCTCACCGGGGAGGGCAGCCGGCCCGGCCGGCCGGCCGATGCCCCGCTTGAAATCGCGGCAGAGGCCGGGGGAGGGCGTGTCGGCGAGGTTGGCCTCCAGCACCTGGCGGCCGATCAGCGGATCGGTCTGCCGCGGCGAGGCCAGCCACACCAGGCTCGGCACCACGCAGGGCTCCTCCAGGCTGTAGGGGGGCAGAGGCAGCAGCCGGGGCGGGGCCTGGGGCGGCTGCCAGGCCACCACCGTGGTGCTGCTGCCGAGATCGATCGCGAGGGTTCCCGCCATGGGGAGGACGCCAGCCGTGGCCGTTGCCGCTCTTCTAGCGGTTCACTCCGTCCCGGACGCGCTGCGGGGCGGTCGCTCCGGCCTTCTCCTCTAGGCTTCGTCCAGTCTTCATGCCCCATGCAGAGCAGCGTCTCCGTGAACTCCAAGGATCTGGCCCAGCGCGCCGAGAGCCTGATCCGGCACTCCAGCAACCGCTATCTCACCACCGTCCGGATCGCCTACCGGGCCAAGCAGCGCCGCTTCGACGATTTCGACGGGCTGCTGGAGGACTCGATGGTGAAGCCGGTGCAGCGGGCCATCATCGAACTGAGCGACGAGCAGGATCAGCCCGACCTGCTGCCGGGCTGAGGCCTTGCGGATCGAGGAAGGGGACGGCTGGCGGCTGGTGGTGGATCCGGCCCGCAGCCCCTTCCCCGTGCTGATCGGTGGCCACGGCTGGGCCACCGAACTCACCTTCGCCGAGGCGTCCCTGCTGCGCCGCGGCGTGCTGCGCCTGGTGGAGCAGCACAGCGACCTCGCGGGCGGGCTGATGGCCGAGGAGGCGCTCACCCTGGAGTTCGAGGCGGCCCTCGCCCCGGACCCCGGCAGCCCCGGCGGGGATCTCTGGATGGAACTGGAGGGGAACCGGCGGGAATGGTCGCTCCGCTTCGTGCTCACGCCGGGCCCCCATCACCGGGCGGTGGAGGGGAGCTGGGCGGCTGCGGCGAGCCGCTCCCTGGCGGCGGTGCTGCAGCAGCAGACGGACCTGGCGGCCCCGCCGTGAGCCGGTGCAGGGCGCTGTAGTCGAGGGCATCGAGGCCGGCCGGAGCGGATTCCGCGAGGAGACGATGCAGGCACTCCAGCCCGTCGGTCGCGATGCCGTGGCCCCGCGCCGTCTCCAGGAAGAGGCCCAGATCCTTCCGCAGCATCGCCGTGGGGAAATTCGGATCGTCGTAGTCGTCGGTCAGCATCCGCCCCAGCTTCTTGTCGAAGGTGGGAGCATGCAGCGCGCTGCCCCGCAGCAGCGCCATGAAGGCCTCCACCTCGATTCCGGCCGCCCGCACGAGGTGCAGAGACAGGCTGAAGGCATGGGTGAGGCTGGCGATCAGCTGGTTGAGGGCAAGCTTCGCCTCCAGCCCGCTGCCCACCTCCCCCAGCCGCACCGGATCGGGGCCCAGCTCCCGCAGCAGGGGCAGGGCCTCCTCGAAGAGACCGGCGGGACCGCCGGCCATGATCTGCAGCCGGCCGGCGAGGGCCTCGGGGCGGCTGCCGAGCACGGGGATCTCCAGCATGTCCCCTCCCCGTCGGTGCACCTCCGCCGCCAGGCGGCGGCTCTCGCCCGGGCCGATGGTGCCCATCTGCAGAACGCGCCGGCCCCGCAGTGCCCCGCCCGCCTGCTCCAGCAGCACCTCGGCGGTGACCGGTCCATCGGCGAGGACGGTGATCACCCAACCCTCCGTCCCGGCCGCCGCCACCGCCTCGGCCGGGCTGGAGGCCGCCTGCGCCAGCCCCGTGAGCGGGGCCGCCTCGAGAAGGGGCTGGAGCCTTTCACGATGGCGGTTCCACAGGGTGAGGCGGTGGCCGCGCTCCAGCAGCCTGAGGCCCACGGCGGTGCCGAGCAGGCCGGTGCCGAGCAGCGCCACGTGCATCGCGAACAGGGACGATCCCGTAGAGGACCCGTCCAGGCTGCCACCGCAGCGTGGCAGGGATGAGACGAGGGCCCCGATTCAGGGGAGATCAGCGTTGCTGATCGGCCCTGCGGCGGCCCCCCTTTCCCCAGGCGCAGGAAGTCTTTTCCCGCCCTTTTCCGCAGGTCCGCCGCCCAGGTCCGCCGCTCCATGGTGGCCCTGGGGAGAACAGGGCTCTGTGCCCCCTTGCCCTTGACGGCGGCCCCCGTGGCGGTGGCCAGGGAGGCAGGGATGCGGTCCTCCTGGCGAATCCCTTTGCCGGACTGGGATCTCAGGTTGCGATTGCGAATGTGCCGGCGGAACGGCCGCGGTTGACGGGCCGGGTGCCGTGTGGGGAACTGGTGCCCACGCGAGCCGTGGGGACAGCATGGACACCGGATCAGCCGGCCGGGAACGGGGGGGGACCGTGAGCCTCCGCGCGGAGGTGCCCGAACCTCTGCTGGAGGCGATGCGGGGCTTCATCGAACGCCATCCCAACTGGGATCAGTACCGCCTCTTCCAGGCCGCCCTGGCCGGTTTCCTGGTGCAGCACGGGGTGCGCCACCGGGAGGTGACCCGCTGCTATCTGGCCAACCTCTTCCCCGGCCAGGGGCGCTTCAGCGAGCCCCCGGCGCCGCCTCCCCGCCGTCCCCACCGCTCCCAGGCGCCGCAACGGCCGCGGACCCACGGCGAGGCGGCCTGAACCTGGGAGCCGGAGCCGGTTCAGTCTCCCTCGAGCAGCTCCATCAGCCGGCTGGCCACCGGCTCCGACACCGGCAGGATCGAGAGGCGGTTGCCCCGCTTCACCACCCCCAGCTGCTCGGGGGTGAACAGCTCCTTCAGCCGATCGAGGCTGAGCATGCGGGGAAAGGTCCGGAGGTGGCGGAGCCGCACGCAGTCCCAGCGGGGCGCCTCCGGCTTCGAGGCGGGATCGTGGTACTTGGAGCCGGGATCGAACTGGGTGGGATCGGTGAGGCCGGTCTCGACCACTTCCATGAGCCCCACGATGCCTGGTGGCCTGGCATTCGAGTGGTAGAAGAACGCCCGGTCCCCCACCGCCATCGTCCGCATGAAGTTGCGGGCCTGGTAATTGCGGATCCCGTCCCAGAGGGTGGTGCCCTCGGCCTCCAGGTGGTGGATGCCGTAGACGTCGGGCTCGCTCTTCATCAACCAGTGGGCCATGGGTCGCCGGGAGCGGGAGCGGGTCGGAGAATCGTTTCAGAGATCGAGCACCAGGCGGCGGAAATGGTCGCCGCGGGCCTCGAAGTCGGTGTACTGGTCGAAGCTGGCGCAGGCGGGGGAGAGCAGCACGTTGGGGCTGCCGGTGGTGCCGGCCAGTTCCGCCGCCAGGGGCACCGCCTCCTCCAGGCTCCGGGTGGTGCGGACCGTTCCCCCGTAGCCGCTGCCCGCCAGCATCGCGGCGAACGGCTCAGCCGCCTCGCCGAAGAGCACCACGGCCGGCGCGCTCCGACCGAGTTCCGCCAGCCAGGCCCCGGCGTCGCCCACCTTGGCGCGCCCGCCGGCCAGCACCACCGCCGGTCCCGACATCGCCCGCAGCGCCACCTCGGCCGCGTCGTAGTTGGTGGCCTTGCTGTCGTTG
The DNA here is from genome assembly GCA_964628165.1 of uncultured Cyanobium sp. Lineage (GTDB taxonomy): Bacteria > Cyanobacteriota > Cyanobacteriia > PCC-6307 > Cyanobiaceae > Cyanobium. Next base: position 3,322 of record CAZVPB010000042.1, on the reverse strand, counting down.
AAGTAGGCCACGCCCCGGTGCTCCCGGATGCGCTCGAGGCGGTGCGGCACCCCCGGGAACGACCGGAAGCCTCGTTCCATCACCGCGGGCTCCACCCCGGCATGGAGGGCCACCGCCGCGGCCATCACCAGGTTCTGACGGTTGTGCTCCCCCGGCATCGCCAGGCAGTCGGCGGGGAAGAGGGCCCCCCGGCGGCCCGTCACCATGCCCGCCTCGATCCAGAGAAAGGGCTCCACCGCGGCAGGGAGGGCTTCCGCGGGGCCGGCGCTGACCCAGTCGGCCCGGTCCCAGCTGGAGGCATGGGAGCGCAGGTCGGGGTCGTCGGCGTTGAGGATGCGCACCGTCGAGTTCTCCAGGAGGAGCCGCTTGATGGCGCGGTAGTTGTCGAGGGTGCCGTGGCGCTCGAGGTGATCCGGGGTCAGGGTGGTCCACACGCCGATGGCCGGAGCGATCTGGGGCGCCGCCTCGATCTGGTAGCTGCTGAGCTCCACCACGAGCCAGTCGGGGGGATCGGCGGCGGCCGCCATCCGCTCGAGGGCGAGTTCCGCGGCCGAGAAGCCCACGTTCCCGCAGAGGGGGGCATCCAGGCCGGCCACCGCCAGCAGGTGGTGCACCAGATGGGTGACGGTGGTCTTGCCGTTGGTGCCGGTGATGCCGATCCAGGGCACGCCGTTGCAGGACTCCCAGGCCGGCACCATCTCCCCCTGCACGCCGACGCCCCGGCGCCGCAGTTCCTCCAGGACGGGATGATCCCACCGGATGCCCGGACTCACCACGACCCCATGGGGCGGCCTGGCCGGGTCCGCCAGGCAGGCGTCGGCGCTGAGGGGGACGCCTAGCCGCACCTCGATCCCCTCCTGCCGCAGTCCCATGGCCTGGCGGCGGAGGTCGGGGTCGTCCCGGCTCTCCAGAAGTGTCACCTCCAGGCCGCGGGCCCGAAGGAGCCGGGCGGCCCCCAGGCCGGACCGACCCATCCCGATCACCACGAACCGATTCGGTGGGGCCGCGCCGGAAGGCGCGGAATGATGGGTGGTCAAGGTAAGGAAGTGGGCGATACTGGAATCGAACCAGTGACTCCTACCGTGTCAAGGTAGTGCTCTACCTCTGAGCTAATCGCCCTGGGGGGGCACGGCTCACGGCACCACCGGAAGGCGGTCGGAACCACCCAGGGAACCTAGCAGCAGGGGGAGATCACCCCTCAGGCGGGACGCTGCAGGCCCAGCAGCTCGGCCCCGAAGCGCTCGCTGAATGTGGCCTGCATCTGCCAGGCGGACAGGAGGGTCTTCGCCACCTTGCGGAGTTCCTCGATGTCGTTGCAGGAATCGATCGCCCGGGAGTGCATCTCCACGGCGAACTGACGGTCGAGGGGGAGGGAGTCCGGCATGGGAGATCAACAACGTAAAGGAATGTTACGGGTGTTTTCGAGGGGTTGCGGCCGGCCGCCCGGCGGATGGCCGTACCGCCGGCGGTCCAGCCCCGGCTCAGCGCCGCTCCATCCGGATGCGGAACCGTTCCCGCCGGGTGCGGTCGATCGAGAGGATCTCCAGCTCGCCCTTGCCCTCCAGCCGCACCCGCTCGCCGCCGCTCAGCTCCCGGCTGGGACTCGTCACCGTCCGCCAGTCGATCCGCACGGCGCCTCGCCGGATCAGCTCCGCCATGCGGCTGCGGGAGAGCCCGAAGCCCGCTGAGGCGACCGCGTCGAGCCGGGTCGAGGCCTCCACGGTGGTGAGGAGCCGCGGTGGCCGCTCCGCCGGCAGCTGGAGTTCGGAGAGGGGGCGCGCCTCGAAGGTCACCTCGACGCTGCGGACCCGGCCCCGGCGGCCGTCGAGCCGGGAGGCCGCCGCCCCGGTGACGATCGCCTGGGCGCCCCGGTCGCCCCGCAGCCAGAGATCCCCCAGTTCCCCCTCCGCGGCGCCGGCCGTCTGCAGTGCCTCGCGGAGCTCCCCGGCGGAGGCGGGATCGAAGAGGAAGTTGCCGCTGATCTCCAGCCCCGTCAGATCCGTCGGCGCGGGTGGCAAGGCGGCCTCCGCCCGCTGCAGCAGCAGTCTCCGCCGCTCGGCGCCGGGATGGCCCCCCTCGCTCGCCACCGCCAGCTCGCTGAGGTGGGCCAGTCGTTCCTCCGCCTCCTCCCGCAGCGGTGGCTCGAGAAAGGGGGTCCACTGCGGTTCCCAGGTGCGCAGCGCCTGTTCCGCCGCGGCGATCAGCGGCTCCAGTTCCTCCGTCCGGCGGCTCCCCTCGAGCAGTTCACGGCGCGGCAGCATCGGCCTCCGCCCTCATTCCTCCCCCAGCCGCACCACGGCCTTGGGTCGGGCCCGCTGCACCACCGGCCAGGGCATCGCCTTGGCCCCCGGCGGCTCCACCAGCAGCAGCCAGTTGCCCTCCTCCACCCGGTTCCGCAGGATCCGGATGCGGTCGTCCTCCTCGGAGGTGACGCTGGCGGCGGCCGCGAAGCTGCCCATCCAGCCCGACACCATGCCCAGCAGGCCGCCGATCACCGGCTCCCCCAGCGGTCCGGCGAAGTCGAAGGTGTGCAGATCGGTGATGTAGGTGAAGGTGAGACCGGCGAGGAAGCCGAAGGGCATCAGCCAGCGGGCCATGCCGCGCTGGCGCCGCCGCCGGTCGGCACTGGGATCGAGGCGTTCGACGGACTCCAGCGCGGTCTCGCCCGGCCCGATCGCCACGAGCTTCGTCATCGGCGGGTCCGCCGCGGCGAGACCGTCCCGCAGCTGCCTCAGCCGCTCCCGGTCGTCCATCACCACCACAACGTTGAGTCCCACGCCGAAGCTCCCGGAGCCCACATCGTCGCTCACTACACTGCACCGCCGGCCTGCCCAGTCCGGGCGCCTCCCCCGCCGGTGATGACCAAGGTTCTCGTTTCCGATCCCATCGACCAGACGGGGATCGACATCCTTTCCCAGGTGGCGCAGGTGGACGTGCGGACCGGCCTTCCGGCCGGCGACCTGCAGCGGATCATCGGCGACTACGACGCGCTGATGATCCGCTCCGGAACCCGGGTCACCGCGGAGGTGATCCAGGCCGCGGCGCGGCTGCGGATCATCGGCCGCGCCGGCGTCGGCGTCGACAACGTCGATGTGCCGGCCGCCACCCGCCGCGGCGTGCTGGTGGTCAACTCGCCCGAAGGCAACACCATCGCCGCCGCCGAGCACGCCCTGGCGCTGATGCTGTCGCTGTCGCGCCACGTGCCCCACGCCCACGCCAGCACCATGGCCGGCGGCTGGGACCGCAAGACCTACGTGGGCAACGAGCTCTACAAGAAGGTGCTCGGCGTGGTGGGGCTCGGCAAGATCGGCTCCCACGTGGC
>CAZVPB010000041.1:0-13784 GCA_964628165.1 uncultured Cyanobium sp. | reverse complement strand
TGGGTGAGGTTGCTGCCGAACTCGTCGAGGGTGGGGGTCTTGGTGGAGCCCTTGCTGCCGCCGCCGGCCGCCACCTCGGCGGTCTCGCCCAGCATGCGGATCACCTGGGTGCGGACCTTGGCGAGATCGACGCCGAGGTTCTCGAGCACGCGGGCGGCCACGCCCTCGCCCTCGCGGATCAGGCCGAGCAGCAGGTGCTCGGTGCCGATGTAGTTGTGACCCAGCTGGCGGGCCTCCTCGAGGGAGAGTTCCAGAACGCGCTTGGCGCGGGGGGTGAAGGGGATCTCCACGGCGACGAAGCCGGAGCCGCGGCCGATGATCTTCTCCACCTCGACGCGGGCGTCCTTGAGGTTGACGCCCATCGACTTGAGCACCTTGGCGGCCACGCCGGTGCCCTCACCGATCAGGCCCAGCAGGATCTGCTCGGTGCCCACGAAGTTGTGCCCCAGGCGGCGGGCCTCCTCCTGGGCCAGCATGATCACCTTGATGGCCTTCTCGGTAAACCGCTCGAACATGGACCGGAGCCAGAAGCAAGTCGAACCAACCTATCAGCAGTGGACGGGAATCTGTGGGACGCGGCCTCCCGGCTCGTGAACCCAGCAGGGGACTGCCCGTCCGCCCCGTCAGGCAATAAATGAAACGCAGAGAATCTTCGGTTCCCGCAACAATTAAAGGCGGTTATCCGCACCCTTCGCATGGACGGATGTCCATCCATTCGATCAGGGCATCGTCTCCGTTGCGGTAGTAACCGCGACGGCGGCCCGCCAGGCGGAAGCCGACGGCGGCGTAGAGGGCACGGGCAGGGGTGTTGCCGGCGGCCACCTCCAGGGTGGCGCGGCGCGCGCCTCCGCCGCGGGCCGCGGCGATCAGGCCGCAGAGGACCCGCCGGCCGAGCCCCCGCCGCCGCCGGGCGGGAGCCACGGCCACGAGGGTGACGTGCAGCTCGTCCACCACCAGCCAGCCGCAGGCGACCGCCGCCAGATCGCCGGCCTCGGGGATGCCCACGGCGAGACGTCCCGCCTGGGAGAGCTCGGCACGCCACTGCTCGGAGCTCCAGAAACCGTCGAGGGCGATGCGGTCCAGCCGGAGGCACGCCTCCAGGTGGGAGGGATCGAGCGGTTCGGCGGCGGGGCCCGGCGGCACGGGGGCGCGGAGGGTACTGCCTACGATGACGCGTTTTCCGCCGCGACGGACGTCATGCTGAGCACTCCTGCCAGGGAGGGGGACCTGACCGCGCGGAATTCCGCCCCCCGACCCTCCGGTCCGTACGAGCCAGGCGGGGATCCGCGGAGTCCCAACCGCAACCTCACCCCCGTCACCACCCGGCTCGACGACCAGGGGCGCCTCGAGGTGGGAGGCTGCCGGCTCAGCGACCTGGCCCACCGCTACGGCACCCCCCTCTACGTGCTCGACGAGGCGACCCTGCGCCAGGCCTGCCGTGCCTACCGGGAAGCCCTGGAGCACCACTACCCGGGGGAGTCGCTCGCCCTCTACGCCTCCAAGGCCAACAGCGTCGTGGGGCTGGTGGCCCTGGTGGCCTCCGAGGGCCTCGGGCTCGATGCCGTCTCCGCGGGCGAGCTGCTCACCGCCGTGGAAGGGGGCATGCCGGCGGAGCGGATCGTGCTGCACGGCAACAACAAGTCGCGCGATGAACTGGAGCTGGCCGTCCGCACCGGCGTGACGGTGGTGGTGGACAACTGGCTCGATCTCGAACTGCTCGAGGACCTGGCGGAGACGGTCGCCGGGCCGGTGCGCCTGATGGTGCGCTTCACGCCCGGCATCGAGTGCCACACCCACGAGTACATCCGCACCGGGCACCTCGACAGCAAATTCGGCTTCGACCCCGACGAACTCGAGCCGGTGCTCCGCCACCTGACCCGCTGCCCCTGGGCGGTGCTGGACGGGCTCCACGCCCACATCGGCTCCCAGATCTTCGAGGTGAACCCCCACCGCGACCTGGCGGGCGTGATGGCGGACGCCCTGGCCCTGGCCCGTTCCCTGGGCCACCCCTGCGGCGACCTCAACGTGGGAGGCGGTCTGGGCATCCGCTATCTGCCCTCCGACGATCCCCCGTCGATCGAGGAGTGGGTGCGGGTCGTCGCCGAGGCGGTGGCGGGCTCGTGCCGGGACCGGGGCCTCGACCTGCCCCGCCTGCTCTGCGAACCCGGCCGCTCGCTGGTGGCGACGGCGGGGGTCACCCTGTACACGGTGGGGAGCCGCAAGGCGGTGCCCGGCCTGCGCAGCTACGTGGCGGTGGACGGCGGCATGAGCGACAACCCCCGACCGATCACCTACCGCTCCCGCTACACCGCCCTGGTGGCCGACCGTCCCCTGGCGCCGACGGAGGCACCCGTGACGGTGGTGGGCAAGCACTGCGAATCGGGAGATGTGCTGCTGCCGGAAGCCCACCTGCCCCCGGTGAGCAGCGGCGACGTGCTGGCGGTGTTCTCGACCGGGGCCTACAACGCCTCGATGGGGTCGAACTACAACCGCATTCCGCGGCCCGCCACCATCCTGGTGCACGAAGGCGAGGCGGATCTGCTGCAGCGGCGCGAACGGCCCGAGGAACTGCTCCGCTACGACCTGCTGCCGGCACGGCTCCGCCCGGTAACGTGATCGGCCGGCCCCCTTCCCTGCCCACGTGATCCGGCTGCAGCACCAAGGTCTCCTTCTGCTGCTCCTCGATCTTCTCTTCGCCACCCTGCTGGGGATGGTGGTGCTGGGCAGGGTGGGCGAATCCCGCACCCTCTGGCTGCTGCGGGGATACCTCTTCCTGGTGGCGCTGGCCTGGTTCGTTCAGCGCTACACCGCCCTGCCCCTCACCAGCAAGCTGGTGGATGCCCTGGTGCTGGCCTGCAGCCTCGCCCTCGCCATCCTCTGGCAGGGGGAGCTGCGCCGCCTGATGGAACTGCTGGGCACCGGCAAGTTCGGGGTGCTCTTCGCCGACCGCCGCCGGGATCAGCTGGCCTCCGGTGCCGTGGGCGTCCTCACCGAGACGGCCGGCCGCCTCTCCCAGGCCCGGCTCGGAGCCCTCATCGTGCTGGATCTGGGCAGTGACCTGCGGCCCGAGGACTTCCTCAGCCCCGGCGTGCCCATCGACGGCCGCCTCTCGGTGGAGCTGCTGCTGAACCTCTTCGCCGCCGACACTCCCCTCCACGACGGGGCGGTGCTGGTGCAGCGGAACCGCATCGTGGCGGCGGGAGTGATCCTGCCCCTGTCGCGGCAGGGGGTTCCCCGCCACGGCACCCGGCACCTGGCGGCCCTGGGCCTCACCGAGCGGCACGACCGCTGCCTCTGCATCGTGGTGTCGGAGGAAACGGGCACCCTCTCCCTCGCCTGCCAGGGGAGACTCGAGCGGCCGATCACCAGCAGCCGCCTCCACGATCTGCTCACCGAGGCGCTGGCATCCGTGCCGGCGGGGCGTAGCGTGGCCACGGAACCGCCGGAAGCCCGCGGATGAGTCGCGCCCTGGCGACCAGCGAAAGCCACCTCACCCTGCCGGCGGGACTCGATCCGGACCGGCTGCCAAGGCATGTGGCGGTGATCATGGACGGCAACGGCCGCTGGGCCCGCCGCCGCGGACTGCCGAGGGTGATGGGTCACCGGGCCGGCGTGGAGGCCCTCAAGCGCACCCTGCGGCTCTGCAGCGACTGGGGCGTCCGCGCCCTCACCGCCTACGCCTTCTCCACCGAGAACTGGACCCGCCCCGCCGAGGAGGTCACCTTTCTGATGACCCTCTTCGAGCGGGTGCTGGAGCGGGAGCTGGAGGCGCTGCAGCGGGAGAGGGTGAGGATCCGGTTCCTCGGCGATCTCGAGCAGCTGCCGGAGGGACTCCAGGCCCTCATCGCCGACGCCACCTGCCGCACCGCCGCCAACAACGGCATCCATCTCAACGTCTGCACCAACTACGGCGGCCGCAGCGAACTGGTGCGGGCGGCCCGGCGGCTGGCGGAACGGGCGGCGGCGGGGCAGCTCGACCCCGGCGCCATCGACGAGTCCGTCTTCGCCGCCGAACTCCTCACCGCCGGCGAGGAGGATCCCGATCTGCTCATCCGCACCAGCGGCGAGCAGCGCATCAGCAACTTCCTGCTCTGGCAGCTGGCCTACGCCGAACTCCACATCACCGACGTGCTGTGGCCGGACTTCGCCGCCGAGGACCTGCGGCAGGCCATGGTCGATTTCCAGGGGCGCCAGCGCCGCTTCGGAGGCGTGGGAGGCCGCCCGTGAACCCGCGCCACGACTGGAGCGAGGCGGAGATCATCGAGCTTCTCGAAGCGCCGCTGGTGGACCTGCTGTGGCGTGCCCAGCAGGTGCATCGTGAAACCAATCCCGGCTACCGGGTCCAGCTGGCCTCCCTGCTCAGCGTCAGAACCGGCGGCTGCGAGGAGGACTGCGCCTACTGTCCCCAGTCGATCCACCACGGCGCCGACCTGGGTGGCCGCGGCGACCACGGAGTCGCCTCCGTGCTGGAACGGGCAGAGGCGGCGCGGCGGGCCGGCGCCCACCGCTTCTGCATGGGATGGGCGTGGCGGGAGATCCGGGACGGGGAGGCGTTCGAATCGATGCTGGCGATGGTGCGGGGAGTGCGCGCCCTGGGCATGGAGGCCTGCGTGACGGCCGGCATGCTGAGCGAGCGCCAGGCCGAGCGGCTCGCCGAGGCCGGCCTCACCGCGTACAACCACAACCTCGACACCGGCCCGGAGCACTACGGGAGGATCATCTCCACCCGCACCTACCAGGAGCGGCTCGAGACCCTCGAACGGGTGCGCCGCGCCGGCGTCACCCTCTGCTGTGGCGGCATCATCGGCATGGGCGAGAGCCTCCGGGACCGGGCCCGGCTGCTGCAGGTGCTCTCCAGCCTCGATCCCCATCCCGAGAGCGTGCCGGTCAACGCCCTGGTGGCGGTGGAGGGCACCCCGCTGGAGGACCGGCCCCCCGTCGATCCCCTCGACCTGGTGCGGATGGTGGCGACCGCCCGCATCCTCATGCCCGCCAGCCGTGTGCGGCTCAGCGCGGGCCGGGAGCAGCTGAGCCGGGAGGCCCAGATCCTGGCGCTGCTGGCCGGCGCCGATTCGATCTTCTACGGAGACACCCTGCTCACCACCGGCAATCCGGCCGTGGAGAGCGACAGGGAACTGCTTCAGGCCGCCGGGGTGAAGGTGGAGGCGGCCGGGCCCCGGTGCTGAGCCTGGCGGAGGTGGAGCGCCTCGCCGCGAGCCGTGGCCTGCTGCTGCGGCTGAAGGTTCGTCGGTTGCCGGGCCTCTGGTCACTGAGGCTGGTGGTGGCCACCCCCCGCGAAGCCGGCCCCCCCCTGCTGCTCGGGGACATGAAGGGCTGGGCCCTGGCCCGCCCGGGCGGACTGCACCTCGACACCCTGCGGGTGGAGGGGGGCTTCGGGGTGGGTCTGCTGATCTGGGCCGCCACCTTCGCCTGGGCCCTCGAGGCCACCCCCTGCCGGAGGGCGCGGCTGCTCGCCATCCGCGACGGGGAGCAGCGCCACCGGCGGCTGGTGCGCTACTTCGGCCGGCTCGGGTTCCTGCCGCTCCGGGAGGTGGGGGGCGGGCCGGCGGATCTGCCCGCCCGGCTGCTCTGGGGGGGCGCCGGGTTGCTCATGGAGGGCGACTGCGCCGAGGGGGCCGCCCGCTGCGCAGCCCTGCTGAGGAAGCGGAGGCCGGCGGAACTCAGCCCGGCGGCAGCAGCAGGTTCACCGTGAAGCCGGGCAGCCGGCCCCGGGCCACGGCCTCGGAGGGATGGAATTCCAGGATGCCCTGCACCTGCCGGCCCACGTCCAGGAGCTGGTTGGGTCGACACCAGAACACGGTTCCATGGGATTTCGGGTCCTGACGCATCACCGGATCGAACAGCTGCACGCTCCCGTCGGTATCGACCCGGAGCACCGTGTAGACATCGCCCGGGGCAACCGCCGTGGCCATGGATCCCAAGCACACTCGCCCACCATGGTCTCCCGCACCGCCCTGTCACGGCAGGTCCGCACGGTTAGGGGTGCGTTAAGAGTGGCGGCATGAGCGACGAAGCCCACAACCTGGCGGTGCTGATCGACGCCGACAACGCCCAGGCGGCGGTGATCAGCGACCTGCTCGCCGAGGTGGCCCAGTACGGCACCGCCACCGTGAAGCGCGCCTACGGCGACTGGACCACGCCCCAGCTCTCCTCCTGGAAGGACGTGCTCCATGTCCACGCGGTCCAGCCGGTGCAGCAGTTCCGCTACACGAGCGGCAAGAACGCCACCGATTCGGCCCTGATCATCGACGCGATGGATCTGCTCCACGGCGGCCGGGTGGACGGCTTCTGCCTGGTGTCCTCCGACAGCGACTTCACCCGCCTCGCCACCCGGATCCGCGAGGCCGGGCTGGCGGTGTACGGCTTCGGGGAACGGAAGACGCCGAAACCCTTCGTGGCGGCCTGCGACAAGTTCATCTACACCGAGATCCTGCGGCGCCCCCGCGGAGCCGCGGCCCCCTCCGATGTGGAGGGTTCCTCCCTGCGCGAACTGCTCGAGGCGAGCATCGGCTCCGGCGCCCAGGAGGACGGCTGGACCCCGCTGGGGCTGGTGGGCAGCCTGCTGATCAAGACCGATCCCTCCTTCGATCCCCGCAACTTCGGCTTCCGCAAGCTCAGCGAGCTGGTGCGGGCCCAGCCCTTCGTGGAGGTCAAGGAGGTGCCGGTGGCGGCGGATTCCCCGCAGATGAGACTGTTCGTGCGGCTGCGGGGACAGTGACCGCCGGCCTCAGAGCCGCCGCAGCCACAGCCGGTGCAGCACCCGGCACAGCTCCCGCCGCCGCAGGGGCTGCCCATCGGGGTCCGTTCCCCGCCAGAGGGAGGCGGAGTCCGCGCATCCCTGCGCCTCCATCAGGCGGGCCAGCTCCCACCGGCTGATCGGCGCTCCCCCGGGGGATGCCGCCGCCGGCTCCGGCGGCGTGCGCTCCAGCAGCCTGCCGAGGGCGGCCCCCGCCTCGGCACGGCTCACACCCCCCTCCGGCAGGACATGGAGGTCGGCGGGGTCGGGCACCGCCACGATCCCGCAGAGCACGAGCATCTGGATGGCCTCGAAGTCGGGGTCGTCGTGGCCGAGGTCGTCGATCCACACCAGCGGGATGCCGCGGCGGAGCAGTTCCGACTGGAACCGCCGCAGCAGCAGCTGCCGGGCCCGCACCTGCCGCGGCTCCACCCCTTCGCGGCGGCAGAAGGCGGCCAGCAGCCCCCCCGCCTCGCCGATCGCCCATTCCACCGGATGCATCCGGTAGGCGGCGTTGGTGATGTGGGTGGTGCCGATGCTCTTGGCGGAAAGCAGCAACCCCTCGGTATGGATGGGGATCAGGGCGCCGAGGGGGATCGTGAAGGGGAGCGAGGCCCGGCCCTCCGGGCCCAGGTCCACGTGGCCGGGCTCGCCGTTCGGGTGGAAGTCCAGGTAGAGATAGGCGCCGATGCCGACGCTGTCGTCGAAGCTGCGGGCCCGGGCCCGGCCCGCGAAGAAGGGACGGGCCACGTCCTCGTGACGCACCGTGGTGACGGCCACCCCCCGCCGCGCCTCCCGCACGTAGGGATCGAGCGCGACGCCATCGGCGGTCCAGGTGAGATCGCCGCGGGGCACGAGGGCGAGTCCGGCCTCGCCCTGGAGGAAGTGGAGATAGGAGCGGGCCCGGTCGCGGGCCCGCTCCAGGTGAAGCCGCCGCTCCTCCCTGCTGCCCCCCACGAGGTTTCCGTGCAGATCGTCGTTGCCGCAGCCCAGGCAGCCGGGCTGCGGCGGGTGACCGTCCCGGCCGAGGGGGCTCACGCCCCAGTTCAGCACCGACACGTCACCGAGGCGCACCCGCTCGTCGGGGAGGGAGCGGGCCAGGCGCCTGTAGCGGAACATCCCCTCCGGGGCGAAGAACGGGCAGGACCGCCAGCGCTCCCCCCGCCGCACCCAGAAGACATGGGGGTACTCGTCGCGGCGGAGCCAAGGCTCCGTGCCATGGCCGGGTGGAGCCGGAACCCACTGCCCGGCGGTGGGGACCGCGTGCTCCACCACGATGCCGAAGGTGAAGGCCTGCTGGCAGCGGGGTCGGGCCTCCTCCGGCAGGGCCGCCTCGCCGGTGTCGGCGCGGGCCTCCTGCCCCAGCCGCGATTCGATCCCGGCCAGCTCCAGCAGATCCCCCAGATCGGTGGCCTCCACCACCAGATCCGCCTCCACCCGGAACTGCACCTGCCGACGCGCATCCCTGAACCGCACGGCGGTGACGCGGCGGAGCGGGTCCCCCTGCCCGGGCGCCGCGGGCCTCAGCTCGACATCGACGGGCTCGGCATGGGCGACGAGCCGCAGAGTGCCGCGCTCCAGGTGCGGCAGCAGCGGTTCCAGCAGGGCGGCCAGGGCGGTGGCGGGGGTCACCGAGAAATGGCTGACCCAGCTGCCGCCGGGATTGCGGCACACCTCGCCGGCCAGCGGCTGGAGCTGGCGCTGGCGGTCCCGGAAGCGGCGCTGGGAACGGGAGAAGCCGAACGCCTCCCCCTCGGCCAGCCGCCCGGGACCGGCCGGACCCGCGGCCGGCGGGGGCGCCACCTGGGGGGGGTCGTCGGTGGCCGGCAGGGCCTGGGCGGTGTACTGCCCCCCCACGAGGGCGGTGGGCTGCACCAGGCACACCTCGCAGCCTTGCGAGAGGGCGGCGAGGCTGGCGGCATAGGCGGCGGTGGATCCGCCCACCACCAGCAGCGGGGTGGTGAGGGTGGCGCCGTCGGCGGGGCGGGTGAGCAGGACCGGATCGACCCCGATCGTCATGGACCGGACCGCACCGGGGCGGGGACCTCGGCGTGGTAGCTGCTGCGCACCAGGGGTCCACTGCGCACATGGGCGAAGCCCATGTCCCGGGCGAGGGCGCCCAGCTGCTCGAACTCGTCGGGATGCCAGTACCGCGCCACCGGCAGGTGGGCGAGGGAGGGTCTCAGGTACTGGCCGAGGGTGAGTCGCTGACAGCCTGCTCCGCGGAGGTCCCGGATCGTCCGGACCACCTCCTCGAAGGTCTCGCCGAGGCCGAGCATCAGACCCGACTTGGTGGGAATCGCCGGCGCCAGCTCCCGCGCCGCGGCGAGCAGGGCGAGGGAGCGGTCGTAGGTGGCCCCCCGCCGCACCTTCCCCTGGAGGCGCTCCACCGTCTCGAGGTTGTGGTTGAAGCAGACCGGCTGCGCCGCCAGCACCCGGGCCAGCCGGTCCCGCTGGGCGGCCACCGCCGCGTCGCGGCCGGCATGGCCTCCCCAGAAGTCGGGCGTGAGCACCTCGATGCCCACCTCCGGCAGGCGCCGCCGGATCGCCGCCATCGCAGCGGTGAAGAGGCCGGCGCCATGGTCCGCCAGATCGTCGCGGGCCACGGCGGTGAGCACGACGTAGCGAAGGCCCAGCAGCTCCACCGCCTCGGCCACCCGCTCCGCCTCGCCGGGGTCGGCCGCCAGCGGAGGCCTTCCCTTCTCCACCTGGCAGAAGGCGCAGCTGCGGGTGCAGACCGGCCCGCCGAGGAGGAAGGTGGCGGTGCCGGCGCTCCAGCATTCGGCCCGGTTGGGACAGCGTCCCTCCTCGCAGATGGTGTGGAGACGCCGCTGCCGCACCACCGCCTGCACCCCCTCGAGCTGGGGGACGTCCCCCACCGGGCGGCGCAGCCATTCCGGCAGCCGCTGGGGGAGCAATGGATCACCGGGCTGAAGGCCCGCGGTGAGCGTCATGAACCCTCCTCCATGGGGCGTCGGCCCTCCAGCGCCCGGGCAAGCGTCACCTCGTCGGCATACTCCAGTTCGCTGCCCATCGGCAAGCCGTAGGCGATGCGGCTGACCCGGGTGAAGGGGCGCAGCAGGCGGGCCAGGTAGAGGCTCGTGGTGTCCCCCTCCACGCTGGGGGTGAGGGCGAGGATCACCTCGCTCGTCCCCTCCCGGTCCACCCGCTCCACCAGGGGCTGGATCTGCAGCAGTTCCGGGCCCACCCCCTCCATCGGGGAGATCAGTCCACCCAGAACGTGGTAACCGCCGCGGTACTCCCGGGTGCGCTCCAGCGCCAGCAGGTCGCGGGAGTCGGCCACCACGCAGATCTGACCGTTGCGCCGCCGCTCGTCGCGGCAGATCTCGCAGAGGGGATCGGCGGAGAGATGGAAGCAGCGCTGGCAGTGGCCCACCTGCTGGCGCGCGGCCAGCAGGGCGTCGGCGAAGGCCCGGGTCTGCTGCTCGGGCTGGCGCAGCAGGTGGAGAGCCAGTCGCTGGGCGGTTCGGGGACCGATGCCGGGCAGCCGTTCGAACTGCTCGATCAGCCTGGCCAGGGGACGGGTGTAACCGCTCAGCGTCGGTTCGCGGAGGCCGTGAATCTAGGGACGACCGGAGCGGGGGGAGAATGCTGCGAGCACCCCCGACGGCATGCAGAACCGCTCCGCCCCCGCCCCCGCCCCCCGTCGCTGGCTGAGCGGCCTCGCCGGCCTGCTGCTGGCGGCCGTCCTGGTGGGATGCAGCGCCTCGGCGGCGGGGCTCAACAGCTACCAGAGTCCCGACGGGCGCTACGCCTTCCTCTACCCCAACGGCTGGACCCGCGCCCAGGTGAGCGGTGGTCCCCAGGTGGTGTTCCACGACCTGATCCACAGCGACGAGACGCTGAGCCTCGTGATCTCGGAGGTGCGGGCCGACGGCGACCTGGAGGAGCTGGGAAGCCCGGTGGCCGTGGGCGAGCGGCTGCGCCGCCGCGTGATCGCCCCGGAGGGCAGCGGCCGCGAGGCCGAACTGGTGGAGGCCCGCGAGCGGGAGGAAGCGGGACACACCTTCTACGACCTCGAGTACCGGGTGCACCTCGCCGACCGCGACCGCCACGAACTCGCCACGGCCGTGATCGACCGCGGCCGCCTCTACACCTTCGCCGCCAGCACCAACGAGGACCGCTGGCCGCGGGTGCGGGATCTCTTCGGACGGGTGATCCAGTCGTTCAACCTGCTGATCTGAGCGTGCCGACGGGGCGCACCGTCGTGGTGGGGGCCGGCCTGGCCGGCTCCCTGCTGGCGCTGGCCCTGGCCCGCCGCGGCGAGGCGGTGACCCTGGCGGGCCCACCGGTGGGCTTCAGCGCCACCGGCCTGAGCTACGCCGGCATGCTCGGCTGCGGCCCGGCGCGCCGCTGGCGGCGGCTGGAGACCCGCCATGGTCCGCTGGGCTGGCGCCGCGCCGCCCTGGTGCTGCATGGCTGGCCGCCGCCGCTCGATGCCGCTCCGCTGCCGCTCCAGACCCTCCTCACCCGCCCCCTGCCGTTCAGCCGCATCGACGTGGTGACCATGAACGAGCGGCTGCCCCGGGCGCTGGAGCGGGCGGGGGTGGACCGCTGCCCGCGGCCGGTGGGCTCCCTCGCCGGCGGCGCGGCCGGCTGGCGGCTGCAGCTGACCGGCGGCGGGGAGCTGGCGGCCGATCAGGTGGTGCTGGCGGCGGGGGCCGGCTGTCGGGCCCTGTGGCCGCATCTGCCCGCCAGGCTTCGCCACAGCTGGGCCGGCATCCTCCTGCTGGAGCGGAATCCCGGCGGCAATCCCTGGCTGGAGCAGGCGCAGCGGGGACGGATCGTCCAGCCCCGCGCCTGGCGACGGCCCGCCCTCGAGAGGGAGGCGGCGGAAACGCGGGAGGAGCGCTGGATCGTGGACGCCGGGCTGGCGCCCTGGGGTGAGGAGGGGGTGCTGCTGGGCCAGATCAGCCGGATCGGACCGGAGCCTCTGGCCTGGCCGCCGCCCGATGCCGGCCGCATGGAAAGTCTTCTGAGGCAGGGGCTGGCCGGTCTCGACCCCGCACTGGCGCGGATCGAGGCTCCCTACCTCCAGGTGCCGGTGCCCTTCTGCAGCGATGGGGTGCCGCTGGTGGAACCGGTGCGGGATCAGCCGGGACTGTGGACCTTCACGGGGTTCAGCGGAGCCTTCGCCGCGGTTCCGGTCTGGGCCGAACGCCTGGCGGAGCGGATGGTTCAGAAGCGGAACAGCCCGCCGCCCCTCTCCTCCTCCGCCGGGACGGCCGCCGCGGCCGAGGGCCAGTCGGCATCCCAGTAGCTGATGCCGTCCTGCATGAAGGGCCGCCCCTCCAGCCGCCGGGTCTCCAGCCGCGTGGTTCCCATGGCGGTGACGAGACCGCCCAGTTCCATGGGCCCCATGTCGGTGCGCAGATCGTCGGAGTTGGCGAGCAGAAGGGCAGGCAGGCGCACCAGGTTGTCCGGACGGGTGAGCTTGCGGAAGAGGGCCTTGAGGGCCAGCTGCTGTCGCTCCAGGCGGCCGATGTCGCCGGCCTCGTCGTGGCGGAAGCGGAGGAACCCCTCCAGATCCCTGCCCCGCAGGTTCTGGGGACCGGGTTCCAGATCGATCGTGAGGCCCTGGCTGTTGTCGACGTAGTACATGCGCTTGGGCACATCCACCTCGATGCCGCCCAGCTGGTCGGCCATCTTGCGGAGCGAGGAGAGATTGACCACAAGGTGGTGGCGGATGGGCCGGCCGAGTCGGTGGGACACCTCCCGCTTGATCGCCTCGGGGCCGCCGAGGGCGAAGAGGGCGTTGATCTTCACCGGGCCGTAGCGCTCCGCCTCGATGTAGGTGTCCCGAGGGATCTGGATCACCTGGGTGCGGCCGCCGCCGATGCGGATCGCGGCGATCACGTCGGTGTTGCCGCCGCTCACGTCGGTGCCGAGCAGCAGCACATCCTCCTCACCCCAGCCGATCCAGCCGGCGAAGGGATTCACCCCCGTGGCGATGCCCCCGGCGGCGGGAATCCCGAGAAGGCTGGACAGCGGTCCGGAGAGGGCGAGGCCGGCGACGAGCCCGAGGGTGACCGCAAGAAGGAGGGGAGGCCGGCGCTGCCGCCTGCTTCGGGGGCTCGGCGAGGACCGCCGGGCCGGGGAGGTTTTCATCGGATCGAATCTATGCGGTCCTTCAGGGAACCAGCGCCTCGTCGGGGCGCAATCCCGCCTGGACCCGCCAGAGGGAAGCATAGGTGCCGTGGCTGTGCAGCAACTCCTCGTGGCGCCCGCTCTCGACGATCCTGCCGTGGTCGAGCACCACGATGCGGTCGGCGTGCCGGACGGTGCTGAGGCGATGGGCGATCACCAGGGTGGTGCGGCTGGCGGTGATGTGCTCCAGCGAGCGCTGGATGGCCGCTTCCGTCTCGTTGTCGACCGAGGCGGTGGCCTCGTCGAGCACGAGGACGGGCGGGTCCTTGAGGATCGCCCGGGCCAGGGCGATGCGCTGGCGCTGCCCGCCCGAGAGCCGCTGGCCCCTCTCCCCCACCACGGTGTCGTAGCCCTGGGGCAGAGCCGCGATGAATTCCTCCGCCTCGGCGAGGGCCGCGGCACGGGCGATGGCCCGGCGGGAGGCATCGAAACTGCCGTAGGCGATGTTCTCGGCCACGGTGCCGTCGAGGAGGAAGGCCTCCTGGCTCACCAGCCCCACCGCATGCCGCAGGTCGTCCAGCCTCAGCTCATCGATGGGGAGACCATCGAGCAGGATGCGGCCGGCGTCGAGGGCGTAGAAGCGCAGGAGCAGCTTCACCAGCGTGCTCTTGCCGGAACCGGTGGCCCCCACGATCCCCGTGGTGGATCCCGCCGGCACCACCAGGTCGAAATCCCGCAGCAGGGGCTCCCGGCCGGGATAGGCGAAGCCCACCGCCTCGAAGCGCAGTTCCCCCCGCACCATGGCGGCGGGGAGCCGCCGGACTCCGCCGGGAATCGCGATGGGGGTGTCGAGCAGATCGAGCACCCGGGTGGTGGAGGCCATCGCCCGCTGGTAGTCGTCGAGGATGCGGCCGAGGGA
>CAZVPB010000040.1:0-14035 GCA_964628165.1 uncultured Cyanobium sp. | reverse complement strand
CCGATGCCCTGGTGCTCTTCAACCGCTTCTACCAGCCCGACATCGACATCGAGGAACTGGAGCTGCGGCCCAACCTGCTGCTGAGCACCCCCCATGACCTGCGCCTGCCGCTGCGCTGGATCGCCCTGCTGCACGGCCGCCACCCCGTGCAGCTGGCCGCCACCAGCGGCGTGCAGCGCGGCACCGACGTGGTGCGCCTGCTCATGGCCGGCGCCACCGTCACCCAGATGGTGGCGACGCTGCTGCGCCACGGCCCCGGACGGCTGGCGGTGATCGAGCAGGAGCTGCGCAACTGGCTGGCGGAGCATGACCACGCCACCGCCCGCGAGCTGATCGGTTCGATGAGCCAGCAGCGCTGCCCCGATCCCGCCGAATACGAGCGGGCCCAGTACATGCGGGCCCTGCAGACCTACCACGCCTCCCAGGAGGCGATGGTCGAATGACCTCCGCGTCGTCCGTCGTGCCACTGAGGGGGATTTCTCCCTGGCACAGGCACCCGATGAAGTGCCTGCTGTGCTGAGGCTCCCACGCGAGCACGCCGCCTTCGGGCAACCCGGCATCGAGCCACGGTGGACCCATGCCGACAAGGAGGGCGTCGGCACGGCTTACTCCACGCCCAGTTGTGTCTGGTTCACATTGTGGAATGGAATCATCACGGAGATTTATTATCCTACGATCGATCGTCCCCAGGTTCGTGACCTTCAGTATGTAGTCACGGATGGAAAATCCTTCTTTCAAGATGAGCAACGGCATCTGCTGAGCAAGATCGAGCAGCCCTGGCAGCACGCACTCGGCTACAGGGTCACCAACTCCGATCCGGAGGGACGCTATGAAATTCACAAAGATGTGATCAGTGACCCCCACCTTCCCTGTGTGCTGCAGCACACCCGGTTGACGGGGAATGCTGAATTTCTCTCTGGTCTGCGACTGTACGTGCTCTGTGCCCCACACCTCGAGAATGGTGGCTGGCACAACAATGGCTATGTGTTTTCGATGGCCGGCAGACGTCTGTTGCTGGCGGAGAGAAACGGCACCTGGTTGGCGATTGCGGCATCCATTCCTTTCCGGGGTCTTTCCTGTGGCTATGTCGGTGAGAGCGACGGCTGGCAGGATCTCTCCCGCCATTTCCGCATGACATGGGAATTTGACCATGTCCTGGATGGCAACATCGCATTGACAGGCGAACTGAATCTGGCCCACGCTCGGCAGTTCACACTGGCGATCGCCTTCGGAGACTCCCTTCATCGAGCTGCGGCGACCCTCTTCCAGTCTCTTGATCACCCCTTCGATTCTCTGAGGGAGCGCTTCGTCACGCAATGGCAACGAACTCACCATGAGAAGATACCTTTAGAGAGGGTATCCTGTGATTCCGGCAGGCTTTACCGGCAGAGCGTGAGCCTGCTGCTGGCCCATGAAGACAAGGCTTACCCCGGGGCTCTGATTGCCTCTCTGTCGATTCCCTGGGGGGAGAAGAAGACGGATGACAGCCAGTACGGCGGATATCATTTTGTATGGCCACGGGATCTTGTGAGCAGTGCCATGGCCCTGCTGGCGGCGGGTGAGACGCGGACCCCGCGTCGGATTCTCATTTACCTGGCGGTATCCCAGGAGGAGGATGGTGGATTTCCGAAGAACTTCTGGCTCGACGGTACTCCACAACGCCGCGGCATTCAGCTGGATGAGGTGGCCTTTCCGATTCTCCTTGCATGGCGACTCCACAGGATGCAGGCACTTGGAGACTTTGACCCCTATCCCATGGTGAAGGCGGCCGCCGCCCATCTCATCCTCCACGGCCCCGTCACGCAGGAGGAACGCTGGGAGCAGTCCAGTGGTTATTCTCCTGCGACCCTGGCGACGAATATTGCCGCCCTCATCTGTGCAGCTTGCTGGATGCGTGAACAGGGAGATGACGACACAGCAGGTTTTGTTGAAGACTATGCCGACTTTCTGGAGTGTCACGTCGAGGCCTGGACGGTGACCACCAGGGGTGATCTGGTTCCCGGGATTCCGCAGCACTATATCCGTATCCACCCTGCCGATGTCCATGATCCTTTCCCCAATGAAGATCCCAACGAGGGAATGCTCAATATTCCCCATCGTCATCCCGACAGCCAGCAGACTTTTCCCGCCAAGGATGTGGTCGACCCAAGCTTTCTGGAGTTGGTCAGATATGGCATCCGTTCTCCTCAAGATCCGATCATCCTCGATTCCATCCGTGTTGTCGATGCCGTTCTCAGGACCGAGACCCCCCACGGACCGGTCTGGCGTCGCTACAACCACGACGGCCATGGCCAGCGTGATGACGGCAGTGCCTGGGATGGATGGGGGATCGGCCGATCCTGGACCCTGCTGACGGCGGAGCGTGGCATGTACGAGCTGGCGGCAGGCCGTGATGCCGGGCCCTACATTCGCGCGATGGAGTGCTTTGCCTCCAGCACCGGACTGTTGCCGGAGCAGTTGTGGGATGCCCCGGATCTGCCCGACGCCCATCTGCGCCTCGGTGGTCCCACCGGATCCGCGCAGCCGCTCATGTGGGCACATGCCGATTACATACGACTCCTGCGGTCGGTGAGGGATTCCCAGGTGTTTGATTACTTACCTGAGGTGGGAGAACGGTATCGGGACCGCGGTCGCTGCAGATTGATGGAAATCTGGAAACAGAATCGCCGGGTGAGCCGCGTCCGTCAAGGTCACACCCTGCGAGTTCAGGTTCCCCGCCGGTTCCGGCTGCGCTGGTCCGATGATGGATGGGCTTCACATACCGATACAACTTCTGCATCCACAACCCTGGGCCTGCACTATGTTGATGTTGAGATTGCGTCCCATCATACGGCGATCCATTTTCGATTCTTCTGGCTTGGCTCTCAGGAGTGGGAAGACCAGGACTATCGCGTGGATGTCGAGTAGATCACATGCCTCGAGTCTTTCATGTTGTCCATGGCTTTGGTTTTCTCCCTGAATCGTGAAAACCTTCCCTATCCCGATCCGATCCATCCGATTCTTGTGCACTTTGTCATCGCGACAGTGCTCTTTTCCTTTCTCTGTGACCTGATCGGCCGTCTCGCCAAACGGCGTCACCTCTTTGAGGTGAGCTTCTGGAATCTTTTCGTGGCCGCCGTTGCCGTTGTTCCTGCCGTCCTCTTCGGGGAGTTCGAGGCGGGACTGTCGACGCCGACCCCCGCGGCGGAGACCACCCTGGAGGCCCATTCCGTGACGGGATGGTCTCTCTCGGTTCTGGTGGTGGCGTTCGCCGTGAGCCGGTTTGTTCTCCGCTACCGGAGTCCGCTGCGGATGCCTTCTGCGTTTCTGGGAGTCTCCGCGGCCCTGGCCTGCCTGGTTTCCTTCCAGACTTTTCTCGGCACCCGGTTGGTCTGGGTCTATGGCCTGCATGTGGAGCCGGTGGCTGAAGCTGCTCGCCTGGGTGGTTGATCATGGCAGCACAGATCAGCACCTTTGCTCTGAGCCTTGGATCCAACCGCCTGCCCTATGAGGTGCCCCTCCATCCCCTCTTTGTTCACCTGACTCTTGGCTTATTCATCACAGCGATTGTCTTTGATATTGCCGCAAGCCTGTTTCCACTCGAGCAGCCTGTTCTGAAGTTCTTTCGTCTCATTGCCATCCGGGAAGGATTTTCAGATGTGGGCTGGTACAACTTACTGGCTTCTGCCTGCATCACTTTCTTCACCGTGACGGCAGGTGTTTTTGAAATCCTTCTGGCTGATCCCCCCAACGATGTCATCAGCCCCTGGGGCTTCACTGCAGGGGCCACCATGCTCATGCACGCGGTGGGCGGCGTTGTGATGCTGACGCTGATCGTCATGATGACGGTCTGGCGTGGTCTTTCACGCTATCGCTGGCGGGAGGTTCAGAGCCAGGAGGTGCACTGGAGTTATCTGCTGGTGGGGCTTGTGATGTTGCTCCTGCTCTATCTCCACGGCACTCTTGGGGCCCAGCTTGGGGATGTCTTTGGAATTCATAACACCATGGCTCGCCTTCTCCGCGAGGGAATGCATCCGGATACCACCATGCCTTAGCTCGTTCAAGCCCTTCTGACGCCTTCTTCTGTCGATGTCCCGATCAGCCAGATCCCTGCTCCTGATTCTCCTGATTGCGCTGAACGTCATGTTCAGCTTCTGGCTCGGTGAGCAGGCCTATGGCTGGATGCCGGTTCAGGCCAGTGATGCGGCGAAGGACGTGGATGATCTGTTCAGTCTCCTCGTCTCTGTCAGTTCTTTCATCTTCCTGACCATTGTCGGTCTCCTCGGCTTTTCCCTGATCACCAGCCGGGCCGCCGCCGATGACTGGGGTGATGGTCCCGCCATCGGCGGCAACCCCCTGCTGGAGTCCCTCTGGACCATCGTCCCGGTGCTGCTGGTGTTATGGCTGGCCATCCTTGGTGCCAGGACCTATCAGCGAGTGGATGGTGGCCCATCCTCCCGCTCCATGGGGGCCGAGACGGCATCGGCTGATCTCGTCGAGGTGACTGCCCGGCAGTGGGCCTGGACGTTCGATTATCCAGCCTCAGGTGTGTCCAGTGATGAACTCCATCTTCGGGTCAACCGTCCTCTGCACCTCAGGCTTCGCACGGCCGATGTTCTGCATGGCTTTTACGTTCCGGCCTTCCGTCTCAAGCAGGACATCGTCCCCATGCAGACCATGGAGCTGGTGCTGACGCCGTCGCAGGAAGGGCGATACCGCCTCTATGACTCCCAGTTCAGCGGTACTTACTTCGCGCTCATGTCGACCAATGTCGTGGTGGAGTCTGCTCAGCGGTATCAGGCCTGGCTTGACGAATTGGCGGCTCTGTCGCCTCAGACCCCGGAAAATCCGGCCGTTTCCGAACACCGCTCCAACTCTGCACAGCACTTGGTCAGTCGCTGGCCTTCCGTGATTCCTGCCGAGCCACCCCCTGTCCAGGGTCTGCCCACTCCTCAGTCACCCCCTGCTTCCTCCGACCCTCTGCCATGACTTCTCCAGCATCCGCACAAACCGCCCGGAGGATCACCTGGCAGACATACTTCACCTTCAATACCGATCATAAGGTGATTGGCGTTCAGTACCTTGTAACGACTTTCGTTTTCTTTTTGATTGCGGGGTTGCTGGCGATGTTGATCCGTGCCGAACTGCTGACGCCTGAGTTGAACATTGTTTCTCGACCTCTCTACAATGGATTGTTTACTCTCCATGGGTCGATGATGATCTTCCTGTGGGTGATCCCTGGCCTGGCCGGTTTGGCTAATTATTTTGTGCCCCTCATGATCGGGGCCAGAGATATGGCTTTCCCACGGCTGAATGCCACCGCATTCTGGCTCCTTCCTCCGGCTGGGCTTCTTCTGATCTTCAGCTTCTTTCTTCCCAGTGGCACCGCCCAGGCAGGTTGGTGGTCGTATCCACCCGTCAGTCTGCAGAATGCGTCTGAGCAATTCCTTAATGGTGAGTTGATCTGGATTCTGAGCCTCGTGATCATCGGAGTCTCCTCGATCATGGGTGGTGTCAACTTCGTGACCACCATCGTGAAGATGAGGGCACCAGGGATGGGTTGGTTTCGCATGCCTATCTTCGTATGGACGGTGTTGAGTGCCCAGCTGCTTCAGTTGTTTTCACTGCCAGCCCTCACAGCGGGTCTGATCCTTCTTTTCTTTGATCTTTCCATCGGTACTCCCTTCTTTCAGGCCAGAGAGGGTGGCAATCCGGTTCTCTACCAGCATCTGTTCTGGTTTTATTCCCACCCAGCTGTGTATGTGATGGTGTTACCTGTATTTGGAATCTTCTCCGAGATTCTGCCAGCTTTTTCCAGGAAGCCGCTGTTTGGATACAAGGCCGTGGCTCTCTCTTCATTTGCTATTTCCATTGTCAGCATGATGGTATGGGTCCACCATATGTTTGCGGGCGCCACGCCTTCCTGGATGAGGATTCTCTTCATGTTCACCACAGTGTTGGTGGCGGTGCCAACCGGGATCAAGGTCTTCTCCTGGACGGCGACGATCTGGCGGGGCAGGCTGCATCTGGAGACTCCCATGCTCTTTGCCCTGGGTGGCATCGTGATGTTTCTGATCGCCGGGATCACAGGCGTGATGCTTGGCATTGTGCCCGTTGATATCCACGTCAACAACACCTATTTCGTCGTGGGCCATTTTCACTACGTCGTCTACAATACAATCACGATGGGTATGTTTGCGGCCATCTACTACTGGTTCCCCAAGGTGACGGGTAAAATGTATGTCGAAAGTTGGGGAAAGACGCACTTCTTTCTGACTTTTGCTGCGGCCAATCTTGCGTTCTTCCCGATGTTCGCTCTGGGCCTCAACGGGATGGTCCGCCGGATTTCGTCCTATGACCAGGTGTTCACAGGCGCAAACGTGGCGGCAAGTCTCGGATCGTTCGTTCTTGGCATCTCCATTCTTCCGTTCCTGGGCAACATGATTGGGTCTCTGCTGATCGGGAGTCCTGCTTCCGATAATCCTTGGCATGCGACGGGCCTGGAGTGGCGGACCTCATCACCGCCACCATCGGAAAACTTTGATGCCATTCCCGATGTCACCGGTCCACCCTATGGTTATGGGAGAAAGGCTCTTGTCTCCTGATGGGCGCGATCGGAGTCTGTTCGGCCTCATGGTTTTTCTGCTGTCGGACAGCGTTGTCTTTCTGAGCCTGTTCGTCGTTCTCATTGCGTTGCGCTTTGAGAACCAGGACTGGCTTCCTTCTGGGATCTCCGGTCTGGAATTACGGAATCCAGCCATCAATACGTTCGTGTTGGCTGCCAGCAGCGGCGCCATCATTCTGGCGGAGAACTCACTCCAACGCGAGAACACCACGAGATTCCGCTTCTACTGGCTGCTCGCGATCGCCATGGGGGGGCTCTTTCTCGCAGGGCAGGTTCTGGAATGGCTGCGGGTTGACTTCACAATTCACAGCGGTGTATTTGGGGCCATATTCTTCCTTCTCACGGGTTTTCATGGTCTTCATGTTCTGACGGGACTCCTGATCCTGATCGCCATTCTGGCGCGATCCTTTCTCTCCAATGACCATTCTGCTGTCTCCCTCGGCGTGCGCGGTGGCGCTCTCTTCTGGCACTTCGTGGATGGCATCTGGATCATTCTGTTCACGCTGTTGTATCTCTGGGATCCATGACAGGCTCAATTCAGGGGCTTCTGCTTCGTCTTTTTCATCAACACTCCCAGAACCTGTAAGTCATGTGTGCAGCCAAGTCCGAGCCCAGTCATTCCCGTGAAGTCCTGATCGTGGGCGGAGGCTTTACGGGCCTTTTCGCCGCGCTTCATTTCTCCCGGCTGCACAGCTCCGGTTCCGTCACCCTGATCGACTGGAATGATCGCTTCGTGTTCAAGCCCCTTCTCTACGAGCTGCTGACGGGAGAAATGCACGAGGATCAGGTCTGTCCCCTGTACGACGAACTGCTGAAGGGAAGTTCCGCGACCTTTCTCCAGGACTCCGTATCAGGCATTGATCTCTCGAGACAGACCGTTCACCTGGCTTCGGGCAAGCTTCTTTCTTATCGCTATCTGGTGCTTGCGCTCGGCAGTGTATCCGGCTTCTTCGGCATCAAGGGCGCGGAGGACAACTCTTTCCCCTTCCGTACGTATCAGGACGCCCTCGCGCTTGCCCGTCACCTTCGCAGCTGTCTCGAGCAGGCTGTCCAGGCATCCGAGGGAGAAACATGCGCTTCCCTGACCACGTTCACCGTGGTGGGGGCCGGACCCGCGGGTGTCGAGATGGCGGGCACCCTCGGCGACCTCTTGCCCATCTGGTATGGGGAGATGGGGGGGGACCCGAAGTCACTGCGCATCGTACTGATGAACCGCAGTGGCCAGATCCTCAAGGGAGACATCAACGAGAGGTTGCGGGAGGACGCCACCCAGGCCCTGCAGACCCGAACCGTTCCCGTGGAGCTTCTTCTGGGAGCCTCCGTGAGCTCGGTCGAGCCCGGCAGCATCCGCTTCGAGAAGGACGGGCAGACCCGTTCCCTGGCCACGGACACGGTGATCTGGACAGCGGGCAGCTCCACCCATCCGCTGCTGCATCAGCTGGATGTCCCTGAGCACCAGCGGGATCACCATGGAAGGCTGAAGGTGAAGGAAAATCTGGTCCTTCCTGGGTATCCCAACGTGTTCGCCGGTGGTGACTGTGCAGCAGAACCCACTCCCCTGCCGCCGACCGCCCAGGTCGCCTATCAGCAGGGTCGTGCGATCGCGCACGGCCTGGTCCGGTTGTTGCATGGCCAGCCGGCCGGAGCCCTGCCGGTGCACATCCGGGGCTCGATGCTGAAACTGGGAATTCGCGAGAGTGCCGTCAACCTCTTCGGTCGCTTCGAGCTGACCGGCACGACGGGTCACCTCATCCGGCAGGCGACCTATCTGGAACTTCTTCCCACCCCTGTCCATGACCTCAGGGCCACGGCGGAATGGCTGAGGGACGAGACCTTTCATCGCTTCGCCAAGCCCACTGACTCCCGCTCGACGGGGGCTGTTCCACTGGTCTGGAAATGGGCCGGGGCGTTTCTGCTCCTTCTGCTCGTGGCCGGCGGGTCATTCCTCCTGTGGCAGCGGATGGGCCCTCACCAGCAGCGCCGTACCCAGCAGTCGGCCGGACTTGAAGGCGCTGCCCGCTCCGGCTTGTCGGAATTCTCCAACCTTTCCGCAGGACACCGTTTGCCCGGTTCCGGATCCTCGCCAGGCTGAGGCGGAGGAGGACGAAGCTCCATGACGTCAGCGCCGATTCGGGAAGGTGAGTGCACGGGGGGCGCCGCCTCGGTCAGGGACCTCGCCGGCCAGCTGGCGTCCATGGTCACCCGGCCCTGGACGCTGATGGAGGTGTGCGGCGGCCAGACCCACGCGATCGTGCGCTGGGGGCTCGACCAGCTGCTGCCGCAGGGGGTGCGGCTGATCCACGGCCCCGGCTGTCCGGTGTGCGTGACCCCGGCCGCCACCATCGACGCGGCCCTGGAGCTGGCGCGGCGCCCCGAGGTGATCCTCTGCTCCTACGGCGACATGCTGCGGGTGCCCGGCAGCCGCCGCGGCGCGGACGGTGAGGGCGCTGGGGGTGACGACCTGCTCGGCGTGCGGGCCGCGGGGGGTGATGTGCGCCTGCTCACCTCGCCGCTGCAGGCCCTGGAGCTGGCGCGGCGGGAGCCGGGGCGGCAGGTGGTGTTCCTGGCGGTGGGCTTCGAGACCACGGCCCCCGCCACCGCCCTGCTGGCCCGCCAGGCCCTGCTCGCCGGTGTCGGCAACCTCACGCTGCTCGGCGCCCACGTGCGGGTGCCGCCGGCGATGGAGGCGATCCTCGCCGCGGAGGGCAACGAGGTGGAGGGGTTCCTGGCGGCCGGGCATGTGGCCGCCGTGATGGGCACCGCCGAACTGGAGCAGCTGGTGGCCCGCCACCGGGTGCCGGTGGTGGTGACGGGATTCGAACCGCTCGATCTGATGCGGGGGCTGGCGGCCTGCCTGGAACGGCTGGAGAAGGGCAGGCCCGAGGTGGTGAATGCCTATGGCCGGGTCGTGCGGGAAGGCGGCAATCCCGCGGCGCGGGCCCTGCTGGCGGAGGTGTTCGAGGTGGTGGACCGCCCCTGGCGCGGCTTCGGCGTGATCCCCGGCGGCGGCCTGGAGCTGCGGGGGCCGTATCGGCGGCTCGATGCCCGGCGCCGCTTCGGTCTCGCGATTCCCCCCACGCCCGCTGCCGGAGCCGGCACCCCCGGCGCGCCCGGGGAGGAAGGCGTGTGCATCGCCGGGGAGATCCTGCAGGGTCGCCGCACCCCGGCGGACTGCCCCGCCTTCGGCGGCGCCTGCACGCCCGAGCATCCGCTCGGCGCGCCGATGGTGTCGAGCGAGGGGGCCTGCGCCGCCTACCACCGCTACCGGCCCGCTGCCGTGGCGGAGGGTTGTGCGTCCTGCGGCGGATGAGCGAGCGGATCCGGCTCGCCCACGGCGGCGGCGGCACCCTGATGCAGCGGCTGATCGCCGAGGAGCTCCTGCCCCTCTACGGCGAGCCGCCACCGTGGCTGCATGACGCGGCCCGGCTCGAGATTCCCTCCGGGCGGCTCGCCTTCACCACCGACGGCTACGTGGTGCAGCCGCTGGAGTTCGCCGGCGGCGACATCGGCTCGCTGGCGGTGACGGGCACCGCCAACGACCTGGCCATGGCGGGCGCCCGGCCGCTGCACCTGAGCGTGGGCCTGATCCTCGAGGAGGGGCTGGAACTGGATCTTCTGAGGCGGCTGGTGGCCTCGATGGGGCGGGCGGCGCGCCGGTGCGGCGTCACCGTCGTGACCGGCGACACCAAGGTGGTGGAGCGGGGCAAGGGGGATGGGGTCTTCATCACCACCAGCGGCGTGGGGGCGCTGGAGGCGGAGAGGCCGATCGATCCCGGCGCCATCGAAGCCGGCGATGTGCTCCTGGTGAGCGGCGATCTCGGCCGCCATGGGGTGGCGATCCTGGCGGCCCGCCACGACCTGCGGCTCGATCCCCCCCTGGAGAGCGACTGCGCCCCGCTCTGGCCCCAGGTGGGCGCCCTGTTGCAGCGGGGGGTGCGGCTCCACTGCCTGCGGGATCTCACCCGCGGTGGTCTCGCCAGCGCCCTCCAGGAACTGGCCGTGGCGGCCGGCATGGAAGTCCAGGTGCAGGAGGAGAGCATCCCGGTGGCGGAACCGGTGGCGCGGATCTGCGATCTGCTGGGCTTCGAGCCGCTCCACCTGGCCAACGAGGGACGTTTCGTGGCGGTGCTGCCCGCAGCCGACGCGCCGGCCGCCCTGGAGGTGCTGGAGCCCCTGGGCGGGGTGCGGATCGGCACGGTGCGGCGGGGGCCGCCGCGGGTGCTGCTCCGTACCCCCTTCGGCAGCGAGCGGGTGCTGGTGCCCCTCAGCGGTGAACTGCTGCCGCGGATCTGCTGAGGCGGTGGTTCCGTCGATGGTGCTGCAGCGCGATTCGCCTACAGCCGGCTCAGCAGGTCCGCCTTCTTGGCGGTGAATTCCTCCTCACTGAGGATGCCCCGCTGCTTCAGCTCGCCGAGCCGTTCGAGCGCCGCCAGCACATCGCTCTCCCCCGCTCCTGATGCGGGTGCCGGCGGAGAGGTGGCGGCGGCCCGGGCGCTTCCGGCGGCGGCGATCTCCGGCAGATCGGCGAGCCTCACCGGGCCGGCGGAGGTGGTGAAGGTCACCCCCGCGCCGGCGGCCTGCTGCGAGCAGCCGGTGATGCGGTGCTCGCCGGTGTCATGCACGCTGCAGCGGCCGTTCACCTCCACCGCCAGGCGGCGGGAGTCGGGGAACACGGCATAACGCAGCTCGTTCTGGGCTCCCGTGGCGCTGGGGCTGCCGAGTTCCGGCGGCCACCAGGCCGAGCCGGTGGCGGTACCGAAGTCCATCGGCGCCATCGGCGTCATGCCGCCCATCGGTGCCATGCCCGCCATGGGCGCCATGCCGGCCATCGGCGCCATGCCGGGTCCCACCTGCTGTTGCTGCTGCCCACCGCCGGAGCTCTGCTGCTGCTGGCTGCCACCGGCGACGGCCGAGAGGCTGGAGAGGCTCACGCTCCCCGAGGGGGTGGTGAACACCACGGCGCCGCCCGGGCCCTGCTGCTGGGAGAACCCGGCGATCTGCTGCCCGCCGGTGTCGTACACGCTCACCTGGCCGTTCACCTCCACGGCGAGTCGACCGGCGGCGGGGAAGAGGGCATAGCGCACGTCGTTCTGGGCTCCGGTGGCACTGGGGGTGCCCAGTTCCTTCGGCCACCAGGTGTCCCGTGGGTCGGCCACGAACAGGCCGCCGCCGGACCCCATCGGCGCCATCGAGCCCACCTGCATCTGCTGGCTGCCGGGGCCGGTCTGCTGCTGCTGTCCCCCGCCGCTCTGGCTCTGGGACTGGAAGCTGCCGGCCGGAAACAGTTCCGGCTGGGCGGCCACGAGGGCGGCGATCGACTGGCAGAGACCGTCGACCCTGGCCTTGAGGGCGTGGTTGAACATATCGCCCACCATCAACATTCCGCCCCCCATCCACTGCCCGGAGCCGGCGAATTCGGGGTGATTGAACTGTGCCATCCTGCCCCTGCCGCGCAGCATGGCGAACATCATGTGGATCACGGCTTCCTGGCTGAAGCCATAGCGCTGAGCCAGCTCATTGACGGCCTTGAGGCCTTCGGCGGTGAGTTGTTCCATGGGTCCCTATTCTTGATTTTCAAGCTATCACTGTCCCGTTGAGCCGAGGCACCTCCTTGGTGTGCATGGCCACACCGTGCCGCGGTCTTCAGGCTTTCTTCAGAGATGCCTTGTGCAGGGTGTCCGCCGCCAGCACCGCCAGGGGGGTGAGGGCGATGCCGCCGAGGGCCTCCCTCGGCAGGGGCGCCATGGCGAACACCGCCGCCAGGGGCGGGATCAGCATGAGGCAGGCCGCCACCAGCGGTTCGCTCACGAATCCCAGCCACAGCAGCGGATTGGGCACCCGCAGCAGCTTCCAGAAGGGGCGCCTCGCGCTGCGGCAGGCCAGCAGATTGCCCATCTGGCCCGCCACGATCACGGCGAAGGCCACGCTGGAGGCCTGGCGCTGGATCTCCTCCAGTGCCGGTCCCGCCGTGTGGTGCAGCAGCCGGGGTGCCACGGCCTGCAGGGCCGCCAGATCGAATCCCCTCAGCCGCCAGGTGAGCAGGTAGCCCGCCATCGCCGCCAGCCCCTCCACCATGCCCAGCACCAGGTAGGCCCGCCCCAGCAGGGCGGGGGTGAGCAGCGGCTGGCCCCGCCGCCGCGGCGGCCGCTGCATCACCGCCGGCTCGGGCGGCTCGGCCCCCAGGCCCAGGGCCGGCAGCAGGTCGGTGCCCAGGTCCACCGCCAGGATCTGCAGCACCGAGAGGGCGGCGGGGATCCGCAGCGTCACCATCGCCAGGAACGGCAGGATCTCGGGAATGTTCGAGGCGAGGATGTAGGTGATGAAGCGGCCGATGTTCGCCACCACCGCCCGGCCATAGCGCACCGCCTGCACGATCGTGGCGAAGTTGTCGTCGAGCAGCACGATGTCGGCGGCCTCCCGGGCCACGTCGGTGCCGCTGCTGCCCATGGCCAGCCCCACATCGGCGGCCCGCAGGGCCGGTGCGTCGTTGACGCCGTCCCCGGTCACGGCCACCACCTCGCCGAGGGCCCGGTAGGCCTGCACCAGCCGCAGCTTCTGCTCCGGCGCCATCCGCGCGAACACCAGCCGGGTGCGGTACTTGAGCAGCTGGCGCAGCTGCAGGTCGCTGATCTGGGGCAGGGTGGAACCCTCGATCACCCGCACCGGGTCGGCGCCCGCCGGGGGATGAACGCCATCGCCGGGAGGGGGATCCAGCAGCCCGATCTGGCGGGCGATCGCCTGGGCGGTGAGGCCGTAGTCGCCGGTCACCATCGTGACCCGGATGCCGGCCTGATGGCACTGCCGGATCGCCTCGGGCACCTCCGGCCGCGGTGGGTCGTAGAGAGCCACCAGGCCCACCAGCACCAGATCCCGCTCCAGCTCCTCGGCCCGGGCCTCCAGCAAGGCCCGATCACCGCGGCGCTCGGCCACCGCCAGCACCCTG
Source organism: uncultured Cyanobium sp. (assembly GCA_964628165.1). GTDB lineage: Bacteria > Cyanobacteriota > Cyanobacteriia > PCC-6307 > Cyanobiaceae > Cyanobium. The sequence goes on along the minus strand of CAZVPB010000040.1, from coordinate 488 downwards.
TAGCCCTGGCGGGCCAGGGCATCGTTGGCCTCCAAGGCCCGGCGACGCCGCTCCCCATCCAGGGGCGCCGGGCCGGCGACGGTGAGCTCGGCGCTGCAGTGATCGATCACCTCCACAGGCGCCCCCTTGGTGATCGCCAGCAACTCCCCCCCACCGGCCTGCACCACCACACTCATGCGCCGGCGCCGCGAGTCGAAGGGCAGCTCACGGCGCCGGGGAAAGCGATGCTGCAGCGTTTCGGGGCTGAGACCGCGCTCGCTGGCCGCCTGCAGCAACGCCGACTCGGTGGGATCGCCGATCCAGCGCAGGCCGCCACGACCACGCTCCAGATGGGCGTTGGAGCAGAGACAGGCCCACTCCAGCAACGCCGGCTCCAGGCTGCTGGCGTTGTCCGGCAGCCACGTGGCCCGCAGAGCCATGCGGTTGCAGGTGAGGGTGCCGGTCTTGTCGCTGCAGATCACGCTCACCGAGCCGAGCGTTTCCACCGC
>CAZVPB010000039.1:0-14047 GCA_964628165.1 uncultured Cyanobium sp. | reverse complement strand
TCCTCCATTCCGGGCCCGAAACGGCGCCGGAAGGCGGCCGGATCGGCGGCCTGCTGCAGCACCCGGCGGGTGGCCTCCACCCGCTCCGGCAGCGGCAGCGCCTCCGCCACGTCGAGCACCATCGCGAAGCGGTCGATCCAGTGGGCCCTCAGTTCCCCCTCCGCCGGGTTGTAGGTGGCGATCAGCCGCGGCCGGCAGGGATGGCGGAAGCTGATCCCCTCCCGCTCCACCCGGTTCTCCCCCGCCGCCAGCACGTTGAACAGCAGCGCCGCGAGGGCCGGCTCCAGCAGGTTGATCTCGTCCACCAGCAGCACGCCGCGGTGGGCCTCCGCCAGCAGCCCCGGCTGGAACACCGGCCGGCCGGCCCGCACCGAGCGGGCCACGTCCACCGAGCCCAGCAGACGGTCCTCGGTCACCCCCAGCGGCACCTGCACGAAGGGGGGGCTCACCAGCCGGCTGGGCAGTGCCCGGCTCGCCCGCGCCCGCCGCTGGCGGGTGGCGTCGTCCCAGTCGCCGGGATCGGCGGGATCGGCCTGGCAGCAGGAGCTCCGGATCACCCGGATCGGCGGCAGCAGGGCATGGAGGCCCCGCGCCATCACCGACTTCGCCGTGCCCCGCCGGCCGGCGATCACCACGCCCCCCAGTCCCGGATCCACCGCCAGCAGGAGCAGCGCCGTGCGGATCGGCTGCCGACCCACCACGGCGTTGAGGGGAAAACCCGTGGGCACTAGGCGGCCACGCCCTCCAGTTCGGCGTCGCTGAGGTCGTGCAGCGCCTGCAGCTGCTCCAGCTTCTCCGGCGTCGCCTGCCAGATGCCGCGGGAGTGGGCCTCCAGCAGGCGGCCCACCACGTTGCGGAAGGCCTCCGGGTTCGCCTTGCGCAGCCGTTCGGCCATCGCCGGATCGAGGGCGTAGGTGTCGGCCGCCTGGTCGTACACCCAGCCGTCGTGGAAGCCGGCGGTGCCGGCCCAGCCGATCAGGGCCGTCATGCGCTGGGAGATCTCGTAGGCGCCGCCGGAGCCCATCGCCGCCATCGCCTCGGCCCAGCGGGGATTGAGCAGCTTGCTGCGGTACTCCAGCCGCAGCAGCTCCTCCAGCTCCCGCGGTGAGGTGTCGTTGGAGAAGCTCTCCACGAAGCTGGCCGCCACCTTCTTTCCGCGGCGGTCCTCGGCCGCCTTCTTCAGGGCGCCGGTGTTGGCGTAGTACTCCTGGATGTCGGTGAGGCCGTACTCCACCGAATCGATCTGCTGCACCACCCGCTCGGTGCTGCCCAGCAGGGAGTCGAGCACCTCGGGGCGGGCCTCGCCGCGGTCGCGGCGGCCGTAGCTGAAGGCGTTGCGGTCCCGCCAGGTGGCGGCCAGCTCCTCCCCCTGCTCCCAGTTGGCATCGGTGACGCGGTCGTTCACCAGCGAGCCGAAGTCGCCCGCGGGGTTGGAGAAGAGGCGGGCGGTGGGGTTCTCGACGCCGCGCCGTTCCAGGTCCCGCGCGTGCCGGCGGATGAAGTTGCGCTCCTCCGGCTCGTCGGCTTCGGCGGCACGGCGGAAGAGATCGTCGAGCAGCTCGAGGATGTTCACGAAGCTGTCGCGGAAGATGCCCGAGAGGTTCACCAGCACATCGATGCGCGGATGGCCCACCGCCTCCGGCGGCCGCAGCTCGTAGCGCACGATCCGGCCGGTGCCCTCCTTCACCGGCTCGGCTCCCACCAGCTCCAGCAGGATGCCGATCGACTCGCCCCGGGTCTTGATCGCATCGAGCCCCCACAGCATCACCGCCACCGTCTCGGGCCAGGCGCCGTCGTGCTCGGCGCGGTGGCGCTCGAGGATCGCCAGGGCGATCTGCCGCCCCCGCGCCATCGCCCCCGGCGACGGCATGCGGTAGGGGTCGAGGGCATGGATGTTGCGGCCGGTGGGCAGCACGCCGGGGCCGTCCCGCAGCAGGTCGCCCCCCGGCGCCGGCGGCACGTATTCGCCGTTGAGGCCCCGCAGCAGGTTGGTGATCTCCTCGCCGGTGCGGCCCAGCAGCTCGGTGATGCGCCGGGCCTCGTCGCTCCGCTCCGGCGGCGGGTCGCCGCCGAAGTAGGCCTTGAGATACCCCTCCAGCTCCTGGGGTGTGGGCGGCTGGCCGAGCACGTGCAGGCCGCTGGAGAAGAGACGGTTCTCCAGCCGCTGCAGATAGGCGGCGAGCTCCACCAGCCAGGCGCCGAAATCGTCGGTGGGGGGGCAGTCGGCATCGAGGCCCGTGTCGCTCACCTTCTTGCGGATCGCCTCCTCCAGGGGGGCGTTGCGCACCGGGTCCTCGCGATATTCGGCGATCAGGTCGCGCAGGGCGATCAGCTCGCGGTAGAGGCCGGCGCGGCCGTAGGGGGGCACGTTGTGGGAGAGCAGCACGCCGTAGCCGCGGCGGCGGGCCAGCATCGACTCCGAGGGGTTGTTGGCCGCGTAGACGTAGAGGTGCGGCAGGTCACCGAGCAGCAGGTCCGGCCAGGAGGAGCCGGTGTTGCCCAGCGGCGAGCCCGGCAGCCACTCCACCGTGCCGTGCATGCCGAAGTGCACCACCGCGTCGGCGCGGAACCCGTGCTGCAGCCAGCCGTAGAAGGCGGCGTACTGGGGGTGGGGGGTGAGGTCGCGCTCGTACATCAGCCGCATCGGATCGCCCGCCAGCCCCAGCGGCGGCTGCACGCCGATCCAGACGTTGCCGAGCCGCACGCCGCCGAGCAGGTAGCGGTCGCCGAGGGTGCGGATGCCGCTGCCGCCGAGCCCGCCCCACTGCTCGGCGATGCGGCGGGTGTTCCAGGCGCCGAACCACTCCGCCAGCCGCTCGCGGCCCACCGTGGCGGTGGCGGTCTCCTCGAACCGTTCCCCCGCCGGGATCCGCCCCACCCAGGCCTGGTCGGCCTCGCGCACCCGCTCCAGCAGGGTCTCGCCGTCGGCGGGCAGCTCGCCCACCGCGTAGCCCGCCTCCGCCATGGCCCTCAGCAGCCGCAGCAGCGAGCTGGGCACGTCCAGCAGGGCGGCGGTGCCGGTGGCGCCGTAGCCGGGCGGAAAGCCGTAGAGCACGATGGCGACGCGACGCTCGGCCGGCGGCTTGCGGCGCAGCTCGATCCAGCGGCGCACCCGGCCGGTGAGGCGTTTCACCCGCTCCGGGATCAGATAGATGCGGTCCCCCACCAGGCCGCCGAGGGGCACCGGATCGATGGCGCCGTCGAGTTCCGGCAGGGCGAACAGCACCACCCCCTGCAGGCCGCCGATGCCGTGGCGGGTCCAGGAGTGGATGTCCTGGATCAGCAGCGGCGCCGCCACGATGTAGGGCACGTTGCGGGCCCGCAGGATGCGCTGGGCCACCTCCTCGCGCCGCCCCGCCTCCATCGAGCCCGCCGGCCCGCCCACCAGCGGGAAGCCGAGGGTCGACACGATCGCGTCGACCCCCTCCATCCACTCCCGCACGGCGATGTGGCCCTCCACGCCGTTGATGAACACCGGCAGCGGCAGCAGTTCCGCCGCCTCGAAGGCGCGGATCAGCTGGGGGATGTAGGCCTGGGCCGTGATCACGTGCTTGCGGTAGAGCAGCAGCCCCACCACCGGCCAGTGGCGGCGTTCGGGGTGGCTGCTGTGCATCCACGCCAGGTAGTCGGCCGGCGCGGTGAAGAAGCCGTCGTGGTCGGGATGCAGCAGACCCCGGTCCGGTGTGGGCTGGGGCGGCGGGATCGCCGCCGCCTTCAGGCCGAGGCCGTGGCGGGCCAGGTAGAGGAAGAGGGCGGCCACGTTGTCGGCGCCGCCGGCGTTCCAGTAGCCGTAGAGCACCAGCCAGTGGCGCAGGTCCTGCACCTTGCGCGAAGGCACGAACCGCAGCAGCTTCGGGCCCACCTTGAGAAAGGCGAGGTAGCCGGCGAGCCGGTCCTCCTCACGGCCGCCGCCGAACTTGGCGAGGATCGCCTTCACCGGTTTCGGCATGCCGGCCGAGCCGCCGCCGATGCTGAAGCGCCCGAAGCGGGTGAGGGCCATCAGCTCGAGGGCCGACTCGAACACCAGCCGGATCGGCACCGCCTCCAGCCGCTCCCGCAGCCACAGCACCTGGTCGTAGTCGAAGATCAGGCTGGCGAAGAAGGCGTCGGCGCCGGCCAGGGCCGCCTCCACCTCGGCGGGACGCTCCGTGATGTCGCGGTCGCTGAACACCCGCACCTCCAGGCCGGGACAGCGCGCCGTCGCCTGGCGGGCCGCGCCGCGGTAGAGGTCGGCGTTGAACACCTCGAAGCCGGCCACCAGGACGACCCTGCGGCGGGCGGCGGTTCCGCGGCTGCGCTGCTGCTCCATGGCCGCCCCCGATGGCCGTTCCCATCGATCGCCTCCTGATCGATCCTAGGGATGGTGATCGGGGCTGCAGCGCACCCAATGGATGCCCCCCAGGTTCCTCCTCTGCTGCGGCGTCATCGCCGGCTCCTGCTGCCGCTGGTGGTGGTGGGCGCGGCGGCGGCGGTGGGGACCGGGCTCTGGCTGGTGCTGCGCCGCTCCCCACCGGCGGGGATCGAGCTGAGCGGCCGCATCGAGGGCTACGAGACGGATGTGGGCGCCAGGGTCGGCGGGCGGGTGGAGGAGGTGACCGTGCGGGAGGGAGCCCGCGTGAGCAGGGGGCAGCTGCTGGTGCGGATCGACGATGAGGAGGTGCGGGCCCAGCTGCGGGGCGCCGAGGCCCGCGTCGCCGCCGCCCGGCAGCAGGCCCGCCAGACCCGCTTCCTGGTGGACGAACTGGCGAGCCGCATCCAGGAGGCGGAGCTGAACCGCGCCCAGGCCCGCCAGGATTTCGAAGCCCGGGTGGCCCAGGCCGCCGCCGGCGTGGCCCGCTCCGAGGCCGACCTGGCCCAGGCGGAGGCCCGGCTGCGGTTCGCCCGCGTCAGCCTGGAGCGCCAGAGCCTGCTGCAGAGCGAGGGGGCCACCGCGCTCCAGGACCTCGACCAGGCCCGCACCACCTTCGAGGCGGCCCGCGCCGCCGTGGACGCCGCCCGCCGCCAGGTGGAGGCCGCCCGGGGAGGCCTGGAGCTGGCCCGTTCCTCCTCCTACAACCCCTCCATCCGCGCGGCCCAGCTCGAGGCGCTGCGGGAACAGCGCCGGGGGGCCCTGGCCCAGCTGGGGGCCAGCGAGGAGGAGGTGCGCAACGCCGTGGCGGCCCGCCAGGAGGTGCAGGCCCGCGTCGGCGATCTGCGGGTCGCCGCCCCCATCGACGGGGTGGTGATCGCCCGGGCGGTGGAGCCCGGGGCGGTGGTCACCGCCGGCCGCACCCTCCTCACCCTGCTCGACCCCGCCACCGTCTACATGCGGGGATTCGTGCCGGAGGGGGAGATCGGCCGGGTGCGGGTGGGCCGGCCGGCCCGGGTCTTCCTCGATTCCGCCCCGCGGCAGCCCCTGGCGGCGCGGGTGGCGATGGTGGATCCGGAGGCCTCCTTCACACCCGAGAACGTCTACTTCCGCGAGGACCGCGTGCGGCAGGTGTTCGGCGTGAAGCTGCAGCTTCTCGACCCCAGCGGCGCCGCCAAGCCGGGCATGCCCGCCGACGCCGTGATCGACCCGCCGCCATGACCGCGCCGGTGGTGCAGGTGGAGGACCTGCGCAAGCGCTATGGAGCGAAGGAGGCGCTGCGGGGGCTCCACTTCACGGTGGCGCCGGGGGAGATCTTCGGGCTGATCGGCCCCGACGGCGCCGGCAAGACCAGCACCTTCCACATCCTCGGCGGTGTGATGGCGGCCAGCGGCGGCCGGGTGACGGTGCTGGGCCGTTCCCCCCGGGAGGCCCGCGACGCGATCGGCTATCTCACCGAACGGTTCTCCCTCTACCCCGACCTCAGCGTGGAGGAGAACCTGCGCTACGTGGCCGGCCTGCGGCGGCTGCCCCCCTCCCTGTGGCCGGAACGGCGCGACCGGGTGCTGCGGCTGATGGACCTGGCGCCCTTCGCCGGCCGGCTGGCGGGCCAGCTCTCCGGCGGCATGAAGCAGAAGCTGGCCCTCTGCGGCGCGCTGCTGGTGAAGCCGCGGCTGCTGCTGCTCGACGAACCCACCACCGGGGTGGATCCGGTGTCGCGGCGGGAGTTCTGGGACGTGCTCGCCACCCTCGCCGGAGAAGGGGTGACGATCGTGGTGGCGACGCCGTATCTCGACGAAGCCCAGCGGTGTCACCGCATCGCCCTGCTGCACGAGGGCACCATCCGCCGGCTCGGCTCGCCGCCTCAGCTGATCCGCACGCTCGGTCCGGATCGCCCCGGCGGCGAAGCCCCCACCCTCGAGGCGGTGTTCGTGGCCGAGCTGCGCCGCCACGGCAGCGAGCCTCCCCTGCCGCCCTTCCCCGCCGCCCGGCCGGTGGCCAGCGGCCGCGAACCCGCCGTGCGGGCCCGTCATCTCTGCCGCCGTTTCGGCTCCTTCGAGGCGGTGCGCGACATGAGCCTCGAGGTGCTTCCCGGCGAGATCCTCGGCCTGCTCGGCGCCAACGGGGCCGGCAAGACCACCACGATCAAGATGCTGTGCGGACTACTCCCCGCCAGCTCCGGTGAGATCGTGCTGGCAGGGGAGAGCGGCGATCTGCGCAGCCCGGAGCTGCTCAGCCGGGTGGGCTACATGAGCCAGAAGTTCACCCTCTACGACGACCTCACCATCCTCGAGAACCTGCGCTTCTACGCCGGTGTGTACGGCATCGCGCCGAGGCTGCGGCAGGAGCGGATCGACTGGGTGCTGGCCAGCTGCGGGCTCCAGGGGCGGGAACACCTGCTCACCGCGCGGCTGCCGGGCGGCTGGCAGCAGCGGGTGGCCTTCGGCGCGGCAGTGATGCACGAACCGGAGATCCTCTTTCTCGACGAACCCACCTCCGGCGTCGATCCCCTCGCCCGGCGGCGCCTGTGGCAGCTGATCCGCGAGTTCGCCGGGCGCGGCACCGCCGTGCTGATCACCACCCACAACCTGGAGGAGGCGGAGGAGTGCCACCGGCTGTGCCTGATGGTGGCCGGCCGGGCCGTGAGCGAGGGCAGTCCGGCCGCGATCAAGGCGGCCGAACCCGGCAGCCTGCTGGAGATCTCCGTGGCTCCGCACCACCTGCTGCAGGCCTCCCGCCTGCTCCGGCAGGACCTGGAGCCCTGGCGGGTGGCGATCTTCGCCGACCGGCTGCACGTGGTGATCGACGATCCCGATGGGGATCCGCCGCGGCTGCGGCGGCGCCTGGAGGAGGCGGGCCTGCCGCCGCACGATCTGCGCCCGATCCCCCGGTCCCTGGAGGATGCCTTCATCGGCGTGGTGCAGCGGGCGCGGAGGGAACGGTGAGCGGCCAGCGGATCCTCAGCCAGTGCCGCAAGGAACTGCAGCAGTTCCGCCGCGACCGCATCACGATGGGCCTGGCCTTCCTGCTGCCGCTGCTCACCCTCTTCATCTTCGGTTTCGCGATCCGCCTGGAGGCCACCGACATCCCCATCGCGGTGCAGGATCTCGACCGCTCGCCCCTGAGCCGCGCCTTCATCGAGCGGCTGGTCGGCACCAACCAGTTCCGGCCGGTGCCGTTCGAGGACAACGACCCCGTGAAGGGGGCCGTCGACCGGGGCCGGGCCCGGGCGGCGGTGATCGTGCCGCCCGAGTTCAGCCGCCGCATCGCCGCCGGCCGCTCCGCCGACGTGCAGGTGCTGGTGGACGGCAGCGACGCCAACAACGCCCGCATCGTGCGCAACGGCATCGAGGCCACCACCCGCTTCTTCCTCCGCCAGCAGGGACTGCTCAGCGCCGAACCGCCGGTCGAGGCGGTGGTTCGGCTCTGGTTCAATCCCGGCCGCCGCGAGGCCCTCTCGATCGTGCCGGGGGTGTACGCGGTGGTGCTGTGGATCTTTCCCTCCCTCCTCACCGCCATCGCCCTGGTGCGGGAGAAGGAGAGCGGCACGATCCTGCAGGTGCTGGCCTGCGGGGTCTCCGCCTGGGACTGGCTGCTGGGCAAGGGCCTGGCCTACCTCGCGGTGGGGGTGGTGATGGCCCTGCTGGTGATGGGTGCCGGGGGACTGGTGTTCGGTCTGGGCTTCGCCGGTGATCCCACGCCCCTGCTGGCGGGCACCCTCCTCTACCTGGCGGCGGCGGTGGCCTTCGGGCTGCTGCTGGGGGCCCGCAGCCGCAACCAGAACGCCGCCGTGCAGGGGGTGGCGCTGATCGGTTTCATCTCGGCGCTGCTGCTCTCCGGCTTCATCTATCCGGTGAGCAACATCCCCTTCCCTCTCTCGCTCCTCTCGAGGCTGGTGCCGGCCCGCTACTACATCCTGGTCACCCGGGACGCCTTCGTGCGCGGCACCGGCTGGCCTGGCGTCAGCCTCGACGTGGCGATGATCCTGGTGATGGGGGCGCTGTTTCTGTTCTTCGCCCACCGCACGCTGCGGCCCATGCAGCTGTCGGCATGAGAAGTCCGGTTTCCGCGTCACATCCTGATGTCCTTCTGCCGCCGCGGAGAAGACGTACCGCTTGCGACGGGGAGCTTAAGCAATCCGGATGAGCATTCCTGGCAGGGAAGGATGGGCGTCGTGGGCAGCAGTGGGTGTGAAGCAGTATGAAAATCCGGTTGTCTTGCCGACTGGCCATGACAACCCTTGGAAAAGACGCGATGAAATTCGATGGGACAGTGGAGCTTTCGGCCTGAAAGCGTGAACGCAGGAGGCAGGGCATGAAGACGATATTGCGAGGCCCGCTGGCATCCGTGATCGGGGTCGTGCTCGGTGTCGCCGCTCCGCTTCATGCTCAGACGTATGACCTGGTGATCACCAATGGCCGAGTCATGGACCCGGAGACGAAGTACGACGCGATCGCCAACGTCGGCATCAGGGACGACCGAATCGTCACGATCACCAAGGAGAAGATCGCCGGCAGGGAGGTGATCGACGCCACGGGTCTGGTTGTAGCGCCGGGTTTCATCGACACCCACTTCCACTGGACCCGCCCCATCGGCTACAAGCTGGCGCTGCGCGATGGCGTGACGACGGCGATGGACCTCGAAGCGGGTGTGTACGGCCCCCGGGTGGACGAGTGGTACCGGATGCACGCAGGCCGCAGTCAGGTGAACTACGGCACGGCCTCGGGACATGAGTTCGCTCGCATCAAGGTCATGCAGAACCTGCCTGACGCAGACTTGCTCGACGCTCCTTACTCAGTCGTCAAGGGCCGCGGATCGGGCACGAAGTGGTTCGAGAAGGTGGCGACCTTGGAGGAGGGCAACCGGATGCTGGCCCTCATTGACGAGGGTTTGAGGCAGGGCGCGTTGGGTGTGGCGTCAACGGTGGGTTACATCCCGGGTGCGACGGCTCGGGAGATGTTTGAAGTCCAGCGTGTAGGTGCCAACTATGGTCGGCCCACCTCAGTTCATCTTCGCTATACACCCGGCACGGTGACGACAGAGCCGAACGGCGCCCAGGAAATCCTTGCAAATGCTGTGGCGCTTGATGCTCCTGCGGTGATCAATCATTTCAATAACCCGGGTTGGCAGATGGTTCAGGAGCTTCTCGTGAGCCTTCGCCGGCAGGGTCACAATGTCTGGGGTGAGATCTATCCCTATGCCGCTGGGCAGACGACGATCAATGCTGCCTTCGTCAAACCGGAAAACTGGGTGGAGAAACTCGGCAACAAATATGAAGAGACGATGCAGGATCCGCTGAGCGGGGAATTTTATACACTTGAGAAGTACAAGCAGGTATTGGCGGCAGCCCCGGCTACCCAGATCGTGCTGTACAAGATGTCCCCGGACGCCATTCCGGACTGGTGTCGTCTGCCTGGGGTGGTCTATGCGAGCGATGCGATGATGCTGCCCGGTGGATGGGATGACGAACCCCGCTGGGACACGCCATACGACAGGATTCCCAATACGCATCCTCGTCTTGCTGGAACCCACGGCACCTGTCTGCGGATCGCGCGTGAACAGGGCATCCCTCTGATGCAGATCCTGGCGGCTTCCAGCTACAATCCCGCGAAGTATCTCGGCAATTCCGGACTGGTGGCCATGCAGATGCGTGGTCGTCTCCAGAAGGGAATGGTGGCCGACATCACCGTCCTCGATCCCAGGCAGGTCAGGGACAATTCAACCTATGCCCAAGGAACGCTCCCCACGACAGGGATCCCCTTCGTGATTGTGAGTGGGACGGTGGTCGTCAGGGATTCCAAGGTGCTCAAAGATGTCAATCCGGGTCAGCCCATTCGTTTTCCGGTGGAGAAACAAGCCCGCTTTACACCCATTTCTGAGAAAGAATGGAAGAATGAGTTCCTGGTGTCTCCGGTTGGATTCGGCGGACTGGACGGTCCTCATAGCCATTGATCATTGCCACATGATAGCCCTCCCGGTCTCGACTGATCCTGGGGACTGCATCGTGTTTTCGGGGTATTGGGTCTTCCGCGATGGGTTCAAGGAAGCCGTTCCATGGTTCCAACCGAGATTGCGTTGGGATCTGTTTGGAGATAGACATAGCCACCGTCGTCACTCAGGACGATTCCCCGATAATTGTATCGGTTGCCAAGCGAATCGAGCTTCTTGATCGTTGCGAGGCATGTGCTGTCGATCTGAATGGTCCCTTGATAGGTGGATTCTCCAAGGGTTTTTCCAAAACTCGCAACACCGATCCCCCTTGCTTTCCCTGAACTCCAGCTTTCCCTCTGGACGATGGTGTTGGGTACCCAGCGATTCTCCTCCCAGATCATCCCCTCGCGCACGCTGACCAGGTCACCACTGAAGACTTCTGGGGAGCACCTCGTGGTGGGTTGGGGGGACCACCGAGAGGAGACCACTACGCCGGGCAGAAGGGCTATGCCATAGCGGGGCCGACCGGCACCGTCCAGAAACACCTGACTGGGCACGGTGTCGTTGTCGAAACCACGCTCGATGGCAACACGACAGTTTGAAATCGGCCGCATTTTCCCGGAATAGCTCACTTCTCTGTAAGTGCGGCCGCGTCGCTCCATGCGGACCCCGTTGATCGATCCATCGGCATTCCAGGACTCCTGGAGCAACAGCGCCACTGGCTCCTGTTGGGTACTTCCCTGAACCACGGCCACGTAGCTCCCCGGTCGAGGCGTGGAACAACTGTTGTCACTGCCGGATTGGGCAATGGCGGGGATATTGCCGCAGATCATCAGGCTCGCCATCGTCGCCACGCGTGGCAAAGCAGTGACCAGGCATGATTTCTTTACACGGAACAGACGCATGGAATGAACAGCTTTCGTGATCTCATGGTCAGTTTAGGGCACAGAGAGTCCCGAGACTTTTCGCTGAAACGGTTTCTCATGCGAAATACGGTGATGCTGCCGCCAACGTTTTTGTCTGCTTACGTGCAGCCGCTGATGGATGGCAACGACGTCAACGCTCTCAACGTGTCGATGATCTTGGTGATGAGGGCTTTTTCTGACCTTTGCCCACTTCCCACTTCACCTCATGCAGTTGCTGGATTGATGCTTAGATTTTGACAGCCAAAATAGCCCCAGGGCTCGAGGAGGTCCTTGACAGAATGCAAAACTCAAGTTATCTTAGGTGAAGATTGGTGGAGTTGGTCAAGCCCTCTGATGCAGAGGCTGCCGTAAATCTTCCGTCAGGCTCAAGCAAACTCAAGGCGATCAAGATCAGTATGGACAATCTTCAATTCAAAGGTTCCTGGAACGAGGTCAAGGGCAAGCTCAAGCAGAAATACGGAGAGCTGACTGACGATGACCTGAACTACGTCAAGGGTCAGGAAGACGAACTTCTCGGCCGCCTTCAGCAGAAGCTCGGGAAATCCAAAGACGAGCTGTCCCAATTCATTGCCGATCTCTAGGCAACATCCAGGCTGAGTCGAGGAGCGGGCGTGCTCCACGTCGTCGTCATGAATCCCGCTCACTGTCGATCCAGTCATGAACGCAACCCTTAAGCAGCCACTTCTTCTAATTCAAAATCAACATGCATGTTATCCAAAGTTTTCACAAGCTCGGCGCGCACCTCATCACAGCCTGCCTCTTCGGACTGATGTTCCTTGCCACACCACTTACGGCTGGGGCAGCGTTTCTGGGCAGTCATCAGGTGACCTCCTTTCTCCAGCCCCAAATCCTCCTGGCCACCTTCGAAGGCAAGGCCAAGGCCAATGCGAAGGATCTCGTGGGGAAGCTGCAGGAGACCACAGGTGAGATCACGGGCAGCACCAAGGACCAGATCGTTGGCAAGGCCAAGCAATCGGAAAGCTCCGTGGACAAGATCATCGAAAATTTGAAGGACCTGGCTCCGGGTAGCTGAATTCAGCCTCCCCTCCTGAGATTGTCAGTCCATCCACCCTCCTTCACTCAGGCTGATGGACACAAGGCACGGATGTTTCCAGGCGGTCGCCTTTCTCCGGGGTGATCGCCATTTTGCCATGGTCAGCAGACCAGAAGGGAATCAACCAGTGCACCGGTCAGGAATCAGGGAAAACTGGTCTCTGGTGGGGCCCTGGGCTGTGCAGGCAGGCAGACAGACGGCCGTGATGCGGGCGTGACGTTGGCCCAAGCCAGCCCCCCTCAGAATGGCGCTGGCTGGAGGCTGATGGATGGAACCCGCCGAACTACGCGCAAACCTGATTGTCTATCATCGTCAGCTCGATCGCTGCGGCCTGGTGGCTTCCTGGATTGCTGACGACCCAGACGTCCTCCATGTCCATGTTTTCAATCAGCACGGACACATGATTGACCCTCACACGGAAGAGTGGCGCCTGGCTGATCTGGACGTGCTCACCCCTGCCTGAACCGTTGGGGGCTGTGGGGCTCCCCCGATCCCTGGAGGAAGGGCTGCCGAGAGGAGTTGCACGTGCTCTGCGGTGATTTCCTCAATGGTCTTTCTGCCTCTTAACGCTTCCATCGCTTCCATCGCGACCCTGGTCCTGAAAGCATGCCTGTGAGTGTGGCATGGACTCAATCCAGTTCACATCAGTCCCAAGGATTACCTACTAATATTCTCATGACGACGCCTTTTCCCGTTCGAGCGTCTCCAGTGATTTGCCTGATGCCGCAAGGACACCCGCGATGATGATCACAGACGAAAAACTTGAAAAGCCAGATTGGGCCAGTAAAATACTTCAAGTTCAGGGCTCTGTTGTTCCTGCGATCCTGCCCCGTATCCTGGCATTCTGCGGTCTGACTGCAGTTGTATCCGGATTGTACACCTTCGGCTTTCCGATCTATCTGGAGAAGCTGGGAGATCTCACCACCAATGTCATCTATAATCTTGTCTTGGGACTGCTGATTGTATTTCGTACAAATACCTCCTACGATCGCTTCTGGGATGGCAGAAAAGCCTGGGGAGCCTTGGTTGTCAACACCCGCAATCTGGCCCAGGAAATGCAGGTTGCCATTGCATGCTCAGTTGACTCCAGCGAAAAGCAGGCAATGATCCGTCTGTTATCGGCCTTCGCAATCGCCACCAAGCATCATCTCAGAAACGAAGAAATGAGTGAGGAGCTGAAGGCACTCATCACCCCTGCACAGCTCGAGCAGCTCGGGACGTCAAAGCATCGCCCCCTTGTCATTATCTTCTGGCTCCGGCAGTACTTACAAAAGCAGTTGCCGTTGACCAGGATTACCGACTCGCAGTTAGTCGCAGCCAATGCGATGCTTGGTCACCTCGTGGAAGGTGTCACCAGTTGCGAGCGGATTATTACCACTCCTATACCGATTGCCTACAGAATATTTCTTCGGCGATTGATTCTAGTTTATTGTGTCGGTCTGCCTTTTCGAATGGTCCCTGAACTGGTTTGGTGGTCTGTTCCTGTTATGGCTATTGTAAGCTTTCTGCTCCTGGGAGTTGAAGAAGTTGGCCGTGAGCTGGAAAACCCATTTGGTTACACTGCAAACGACCTGCCCCTGGATGATATCTGTGCAGGTATCACGGGCAATGTGGAGTCCACCCTGACGATGGGCGCCCCCTCCTGAGGGTTCTAGGTTGCTCCCGGTTCGTTCTGCGGCCTGGCTTCGAGGAGCCCACCCCGTGCTCAGTACCGACATCAACGCACGCCTGCTGGCCCTCATCCGCAAGGAGGTGCATCAGATCCTCCACGACCGGCAGCTGATCTTC
>CAZVPB010000038.1:0-14136 GCA_964628165.1 uncultured Cyanobium sp. | reverse complement strand
GACGGGGAGCAGAAGCGCAGCATCACCCTCGAGTTCCGACGCGCCACCCCGGAGGACCACAGCAATCCCGCCGACCAGGCCCAGCCGGAATGGTTCTGACCCCCACCGCCACGCCCGCCGTGCGAACCCTCGTTGCCCTCACCCCGATCGCCGGGTCGATCGCCTTTCCGCTGATCGTGCCGCTCCTGATGCTGCGGGTGGGAATCGGCGCGGGAGTGCTGGCCGCGGTGGTGATCGGCACCCTCTGGTTCGCCGCCATGCTGCGGACGGCGGAGATGCCCGGACACCACTGATCGCTCAGCACGGGTCGTCCGCCTCGGGCCGGCAATGGGGGCGGAGCGGTCCCGCATGGGGAACGGCCGCGGCGGGGAACCCTGGAACCGCCCCGGCCGCCAGCGGTCATGCCCGCACCGCGCCACCGCCCGCTCCGCCCCGCCGTCACGGTTCTCCGTGCCGCGCCGCTGGCGTGGGCGCTCCTCCAGCTGCTGGGCCTCACCGGCTGCGGGATGGCCCCGGCCTCCCTCACGGAAGCGCCCGCCGACGGGCCGGCCATGCCCGCCGGCATCACGGTGGCCTTCAATCACCGGGCGGACCATCGCTACCGCAGCCCCGTCAGCGGGCGGTGGCGGCAGGGCGACGACCTCGAGGCGATGGTGCTGAAGACCATCGGCGACGCCAGGAACGAGGTGCTGGTGGCGGTGCAGGAGCTCTCCCTGCCCAGGGTCGCCGAGGCGCTGGTGGAGCGGCGCAGGCGGGGGGTGCGGGTGCGGGTGGTTCTGGAGAACACCTACTCCACCCCCTGGAGCGAGCAGCATCCCGCCGATCTGAGCCCCCATCAGCGGCGGCGCCATGAACAGCTCGCCGCCCTCGCTCAGGGGGACGCGGTCGCGATCCTGCGCCGCGGCGGGGTTCCCCTGCTCGACGACACCGCCGATGGCAGTGCCGGCAGCGGCCTCATGCACCACAAGTTTCTGGTGGTCGACGGCCGCGTGGTGGTGACGGGATCGGCCAACTTCAGCCCTTCGGGCATGCACGGGGATCCCGACGACGGGCGCAGCCGCGGCAACGTGAACCATCTGCTGAGGTTCGAGAGCGCGGCCCTGGCGAAGGTCTTCGCCGAGGAGTTCCAACGGATGTGGGGTGACGGCCCCGGCGGCGCTCCCGACAGCCGCTTCGGTCTGGCCAAGGGAGGCGGGGACCCCCGTCGGGTGCGGGTGGGCGGAGCCTCGGTGGAGGTGCTGTTCGCGCCCCACCGGCGCTCCGACCCGCGCAACGGCCTCGCCTGGCTGGCGAGCCGGCTGGGCGGGGTGAAACGAACTCTCGACCTCAGCCTCTTCGTGTTCTCCGCCCAGAACCTCGCCGACGTGCTCGCGGAACTGCGGCAACGCCACGTGAGAATCCGCCTGCTGGCGGACCCCGGCTTCTCCAGCCGCTCCTTCAGCGAGGTGCTCGACCTGCTCGGTGTCAGCCTTCCCGACCGTCACTGCCTGCTGGAGAGTTCCAACCGGCCCTGGCGGCTCCCCCTCGAAGCGGTGGGCACCCCGCGCCTTGCCGGCGGCGACAAGCTCCATCACAAGTTCGCCATCCTCGACGGGCAGCGGGTGGTGAGCGGCAGCTTCAACTGGAGTCCCTCGGCGGCCCACCAGAACGACGAGACGCTGCTGCTGATCGATTCGCCGCAGCTGGCCCGGCATTTCCAGGTCGAGATGGACCGGCTCTGGCGGGGTGCCGAACTGGGGGTGACTTCCCGCCTGAGGAGGAAGATCGAACGGAGCCGCAGGCTCTGCGGGAGCGGGCGCGGGCGGGGGGAGGCGGGCGACTCGGCCGTCGCAACGCCGTCTACGATCGACGCGAGTCCGTAGACGTGATGGAGGACCGATGGATCCGGCGCCATCTTCCCGTATCCATTCCCCCCACATCGACGCGATCAACCTGATGCTGCGGGATCTCCACACCCGCCACGAGGAGATCCGTCACCGGGCCGCCTTCCGCGGCTGCACGAGCGAACTGCTCAGCCTTCAGCAGGAACTGGTGGACTACCTCCTGCAGAAGAAGCACACGCTGCTCGGTGTCGACCCCTGCGAAGGGCCTGCCAACCGCAACTACAACTCCTTCACCTGAGCCAGCCCCACGTCGTGGTGGTGGGCGCCGGCCCCGCCGGCGCCGCCCTTTCCCTGCAGCTGGCCCGCGCCCGCTGCTCCATCACCCTGGTGGAGGCCGCCGTCGACCTTGACCGGCCGTTCCGCGGAGAAGCCCTCATGCCCAGCGGCCTGGAGGCCCTCAGGCGGATGGGGGTGGATCCTGCGGCGGAGGATCTGCCCCGCAGACCGCTGCGGGGCTGGAGCTTCTGGCTGGGGGGCAGGAACCTCTTCGAGGTGGACGAACCCATGGGCAGCGGGCCGCCCTGCACCCTGATCGAGCAGTCCTCCCTGCTGGGCCGGCTGCTCACCCTCGCCGGCCGGCACCCAGGCTTCCGCCTCCTGCAGGGTGTGGGCGTGACGGCGCCCCTGCTTCAGGGAGGACGGGTCCGCGGCGTCCTTCTGGCCGATGGCCGCCGCATCGACGCCGACCTGGTGGTGGGCTGCGACGGCAGGGGCTCGCTGCTGGGGCGGCAGGCGGAAAGGGTCCCGTCCGAGGACTGCGGAGCGATCGACGTGCTCTGGTTCCGCATCGGCGGTGCCGCCGCTGCGGCCATGGCGGACTGGCTCCGGGACCGCTTCGTGACGGTGGTGGGGCCGGCCGGCACCTTCTCCGTCTTCACCACCTGCCGGGGGGAGGTGCAACTGGGGTGGGCGATCGAGCCCGGCGCCGCCACCCCCTGCCCGCCGGAGGGCTGGCCGGCGCTGTGGTCCGCCCAGGGCCCCGCCGAGCTGTGGAGCCGGGTACCCCGCCTGGCGGACAGCGGCGCGGTGACGGGCCCACGCCGCCTGCGCGGCCGGGTGGGCTGCGCCCCCTGCTGGCATCGGGCCGGCCTGCTGCTGCTGGGCGACGCCGCCCATCCGATGAGTCCGGTACGCGCCCAGGGCATCAACATGGCCCTGCGGGATGCCCTTGTCGCAGCACGGTGGCTCGTGCCTGCCCTGCGGCAGGGAACGACCGAAGCGGTTGACGCGGCACTGCCCAGGGTCGCGGCGGAGCGGCTTCCCGAGATCCGCTGCATCCAGGCGTTGCAGCGTCGGGAACTGGAACGGGGTCTCCTGCTGCGCCGCAGCGCCTGGCTGCGGCGACTCGTGGCGGGCACCGCCGGCTGGAGCGGTCCGTTGCTGGCCCGCCGCTGGGTCGGGGAGCAACACCTGCTCAGGGATGGTCTGCCCGGCTCCGTTTCAGCATGATGGAGCCCTCATGCGCAACCTCATGGCCGCTCTCCGCTGCCAGGGCGCCCGATCTCCGATCGCGGCCCGCCTGTTCCTCGGCCTCGCCGCCATCGCCGTCGGGACACTGCAGGCCGGGCTGGGCCATGCCCAGGCGGCCGCGGCCTACCCCCCCGACGAGACGTTCCGGCGGCTGCGGCTGGTGACCCTGGTCTGCGGCCGGGACAACACCGAGGAGGCCTGCACCGAGGCCCGCAGCACCGCCGACCCCCTGCTGGACCATCCCCTGCTCTCGGCCACCTGCAAGGACGCCCTCTGGGATATCCGCCAGCGGGCCAAGGTGGCCCCGAGCAACAGCTTCGAGCGGCGCGATCCGATCGACGAGGCGGCCCAGCAGGTCATGATCTTCTGCCGT
Organism: uncultured Cyanobium sp.; assembly: GCA_964628165.1. GTDB lineage: Bacteria > Cyanobacteriota > Cyanobacteriia > PCC-6307 > Cyanobiaceae > Cyanobium. The sequence goes on along the minus strand of CAZVPB010000038.1, from coordinate 10,410 downwards.
CGTCAGCCGCCCCGCCCCACCGACGAGGAGCAGAAGGGAAACTCCGGCCAGGGTGGCGGTCTGCGGCTGATTCCCCAGGGCGGAAGCTGAACCGGACTTCCGGCTTCCGCCGAACCGTCAAGGGGAGGTGAGCTCCAGCAGGCGCCGGGAGGTGTCGTCCATGAACCGCAGGCTCATCGGCGTGACCACCGCTGCGCTCCGCGCCAGACCGCAGAGTTCACCGCTCTGCGCGTCCGCCTTGCAGCTGGCGGAGAGACCCAGCAACGCATTGGTGAGCTTGCCGCGCAGGCAGGCCTCGTCGCCCGAGCGGGCCAGAACCGCGTTGGCCGCCTGGCGGGTGCGGTCGACGGCCTCGGCATAGGGACGGACCGGCGGCGCGGCGACCGCGGCGGGAGCAAGGCCTCCCCCGAGAACGAGAACGCCGGCCACCGCCAGGCCGGACACCCATGGGAACGGTCCGCCGAAGGCGGCGATGCCACCGCGAGGGCGGTCAAGGGGAAAAGGGTTCATGGGAGGAAGGCTACCGGCGGAGGAGGCGCCGGTCACCGGTCCGGGTGGGGCCCCACGGCTAGCTTGGCGGCCAGCCACCACGTCCCGGGGGACCGCCGATGTCCAGCCTCGTCGAGCCGCGCGCGAACCCCGAACCGGAGGTGCGGCACGTCCGGCTGGAGGAGCCCTTCGGCGATCAGAAGCCGGGCACATCCGGCCTGCGCAAGAGCAGCCGCCGCTTCGAGACCCCCCACTACCTCGAGAGCTTCATCGAGGCCGCCCTACGGGTGCTTCCCGGCGTCGAGGGCGGGACCCTCGTGGTGGGGGGCGACGGCCGCCACGGCAACCGGCGCGCGATCGGGGTGATCTCCCGCATGGCGGCGGCCCACGGCATCCGCCGGATGATCACCACCACCGGTGGAATTCTCTCCACTCCCGCCGCCTCCCACCTGATCCGCAGCCGCGGCGCGATCGGCGGGATCATCCTCTCGGCCAGCCACAACCCCGGCGGTCCGGAAGGGGACTTCGGCGTGAAGGTGAACGGCGCCAACGGGGGGCCCGCCCCCGAATCGATCACCGATGCCATTCACGGGGTCACCCTCGAACTGGAGGGGTACCGCATCCTCGAAGCCGATCCGGTCTCCATCGCCGAGACCGCCCAGTTCAGCCTCGGCGGCATGACGGTGGAGGTGATCGACGGGGTGGACGACTACGTCGCCCTCATGCAGAAGCTGTTCGATTTCGACCGCATCGCCCAGCTGCTCCGGGGCGACTTCCGCATGGCCTTCGACGCCCTCCATGCGGTGACCGGCCCCTACGCCACCCGGCTGTTCGAAAGCATGCTCGGTGCTCCGGCGGGCACGGTGCGCAACGGCACGCCCCTGGAGGATTTCGGCGGTGGGCATCCCGACCCCAATCTCACCTACGCCCACCACCTGGCGGAGCTGCTGCTGGAGGGCAACGCCTACGACTTCGGTGCCGCCTGCGACGGCGACGGCGACCGCAACATGATCCTCGGCCGCGGCTGCTTCGTGAACCCCAGCGACAGCCTGGCGGTCCTGGCCGCCAACGCCACCCTGGCGCCCGGCTACGCCGGGGGGCTTTCCGGTGTCGCCCGCTCGATGCCCACCAGCGCCGCCGTGGACGTGGTGGCGCGGGACCTGGGGATTCCCTGCTACGAGACCCCGACCGGCTGGAAGTTCTTCGGCAACCTGCTCGATGCGGGCCGCATCACCCTCTGCGGCGAGGAGAGCTTCGGCACCGGCAGCGACCACATCCGCGAGAAGGATGGACTCTGGGCGGTTCTCTTCTGGCTCCAGATCCTGGCGGTGCGGGGCTGTTCGGTGGCCGAGCTGATGGCGGAGCACTGGTCCCGCTTCGGCCGCCACTACTACTCCCGCCACGACTACGAGGCCATCCCCAGCGAGGCGGCCGACGCCCTCTACCGGGGGGTCGGGGACAGGCTCGACCAGCTTGTCGGCCAGGGTTTCGCCGGCCGGCGGATCGCCACCGCCGACGACTTCGCCTACACCGATCCGGTCGATGGTTCCCGCACCAGCGGACAGGGACTCCGCCTGCTGCTCGATGACGGCAGCCGGGTGGTGCTGCGCCTCTCCGGCACCGGCACCCAGGGGGCCACGCTTCGGGTCTATCTGGAGAGTTACGTCTCTCCCCAGGGTGATCTGCGGCAGGATCCCCAGGCCGCCCTGGGGGATCTGATCGCCGCCATCGGCGACCTGGCGCAGATCCGCCAGCGCACCGGCATGGACCGTCCCACGGTGATCACCTGATCCATGGAGATCATCGACGGCCAGATTCAGGTCTCGTCCTTCATCACCGTCACGCTGGGGATTCTCGCTCTGTTTCTCGGCAAGTTCCTGAACGGCCGGATCAGGATTCTGCGTGACTACACGATTCCCGAACCCGTCAGCGGAGGCCTCCTGATCGCCTTCGCGATCACCTTTGTGCATCTTCTCTCCGGTCTGGAGGTGAGCTTCGGACTGCGCGCCAGGGATGTGCTGCTGGTGTATTTCTTCACCACCGTGGGGATGAACGCCAGTTTCCGGGACCTGCGGCGCGGTGGACGCTCGCTGCTCTTCCTGGTGATGATCAGCGCCGCCGTCATGGTGGCCCAGAACCTTCTGGGGGTGAGCGTCGCCCGTCTCGGCGGCCTGCCTCCGGCCACGGGTCTGCTGGCGGGCACGGTGTCCCTGGTGGGGGGGCACGGCACCACGATCGCCTGGGCGGAGACCTTCCGCGAGGCAGGCATCGACAAGGCGAAGGAGATCGGCATCGCCGCGGCCACCATCGGCCTGGTGCTCGCCAGTGCCAGCGGCGGACCGATCGCCCGCTTCCTGATCGGCCGCCACCACCTGAGGACACCGGGAACCGGCGCCGCGGAACCGGAGGTCGGTGGTGGCTCCGACGCCGGGGGGACGGACCCTGCTGCGACGAGCGGCGGCCAGGAGCGCGGCACGGCGATCGATTCCCTCGATTTCCTCGGAGCGATCCTGGCCATCCACATCTGCATCATCCTCGGCTCGATCGCGCAGGAACTGATCCAGGATCTCGGTCTCTTTCTTCCCCTCTTCGTGCCCTGCCTGGTGGTGGGCGTGGTGATCTCCAACCTGCTGCACGGAAGGGACACCCCGGGGCCTCTCCACTGGCCCTGCCGCACCCCCGCCCTCGCCCTGGTCGCGGAGATCTCCCTGGGGGCCTTCCTGGCGATGTCCCTGATGAGTCTGCAGCTCTGGACCCTGGTGGATCTGGCCGGCCCGCTTCTGCTGATCCTCCTGGCCCAGTTCCTGATGGCCGTCCTGCTCACCGTGCTGCTCGTGTTTCCCCTGCTGGGGGGCAACTACGACGCCGCGGTGCTGGCCACGGGCTTCTGCGGCATCGTGCTCGGTTCGACCCCCACCGCCATGGCCAACATGTCCGCCATCACCGAGCGGTTCGGCCCCTCCTACCGCGCCTTCATCCTGCTGCCGCTGCTCTCGGCATTCTTCATCGATCTGCTCAACGCGGTGCTGATCCCGGCCTTTCTCTCCCGTTTCTCCTGAGCCGGGCACCCGCCGGCCCCCCATGCCCCTCAGGCCGATGGCGCCGGGCGCGAGGCGAACAGGTTCAGCCCGAGTCGTTCCGAGAGAAAGCGGGCCGTGAGCTGTCCACGGACGCTGTTGCCGGCCCCGTCGAGGGGCGGCGACCAGGTGGCCAGGGCTCCCTTGCCGGGCGCCACGGTGATCATCCCGCCGGAGACACCGCTCTTGCCCGGCAGACCGGTGGCATAGAGCCAGTCTCCGGAGGTCTCGTACAGGCCGGCGGTCACCATCACGGCCAGCACGTGCTGGCAGATCACCGCACCGACCACCCGTTCACCGGTGAGGGGCTGTTGGCCCCCGTTGGCGAGGGTGCAGGCCATCACCGCCAGATCCCGGGCGGAGACCAGCAGGGAACACTGCCGGGTGTAGAGGTCGATCGCGGTTTCGGGATCACACCACAGCCGGGCGCGGGCGCTGAGCAGGCTGGCGATCCCCTCGTTGCTGTGGTTGGTGGCCTGCTCGGAGTCGTACACCCCCCGGTCGACCACCAGGGGGCGGCCCGCGAAGCGGGAGAGGCCCGCCGCGATGAAGTCCCATTTCTCCTCCACCGTCGTGCCGGGCACCAGACTCGTGGCGGCGATGGCGCCGGCATTCACCATCGGATTGGAGAGGCCCTGTTCACTCCGCTCCACCGCCAGCACGGAGTTGAACGGCAGCCCGGTGCTGTTCACCCCCAGCTTCTCTCGGGCTTCGTCTTCGCCGATCGCCTCGCAGAGCAGGGCGAACACGAACGGCTTGGAGAGACTCTGCAGGCTGAAGAGCTCCGCCTCGTCACCGGCCGTGAACAGGGGGCCGTTCACCGAGGCGACGCAGATGCCGAAGCGGGAGCGGGAGGCCGAGGCCAGGGCGGGAATGTAATCGGCCACGTGGCCTCCGCTCACCCGGGAGAAACGGTCATGGGCCTCCTGCACCAGCCCGCCCACCACATCGGCGGCGGGGAGATGGCCGGTGGACACCCAGTCCGCGGGCGTCGGTGACCCAGGGTTCAACGGCATCGCTGCGTTCCCTAGGCCGGTTCCGCAGCCTTCTGCTGCTGCTCCCAGGGGAAGGGCGGCAGGCGGTGCAGCGCCTCCCGCTGCGCCTCGCTCCAGATGTCGATCACGGAAGACAGATAGGGATCGTCGGGTTCAAGCCGGTACTGCCGCGCGATCGAGTGGCTGTCGGCGGGAATGATGAGAAGTTCGAAAGGCGGCCCCACGGTGAGATTGGACCGCTGCGTGAGCACCTGGGAGATCAGGCAGAGCCGGGCGGCATCCTCCAGGGCGAGGTGGGTGGTGCCGACGTTATCGAGGGGAGGCTTGCCGTACTTGCTTTCTCCGATCTGCAGAAACGGAGTATCACGGGTCGCCATGATCGCATTTCCCTGCGGATACACGAGGTAGAGGCCGTGGGGCTCACTCCCGATCTGCCCGCCGAGAATGAAAGTGGCCTCACTGCTGATGCCCTTGTTGCTTAGCGAATCAGCATTTTCTTTCTGAACGGCGACACTCACCCGACCAACGTAGGCCGCGGCCTCGAAGAGATAATCACAATGGCGCAGATCCCTGGATCCGGCATCTCCGGCATCGAGATGGCGGTCGAGATCACGACGGATCCAGCTCAGCACCGCCTGGGTTGTCGCCAGGTTGCCCGCCGCCATGAGAACGAACAGGCGATCGGGAGCAGGCTGAAAGATATGCATCTTGCTATAGGAAGAGATGTAATCCACCCCCGCATTGGTGCGGGAGTCGGAGGCGAGCACCAGGCCCTTCTCCAGCCAGACCCCCACGCAATAGGTCATCGCAACGCCGAGCCCGCACGTTTCAGCTTTCGATGGTAGGCGGCTTGGGGAGGAGGAACTGGAAACGCCCCTGACTACGTTTCTGGATACGGATGACGGAGCACCGCCACCGCTCTTTCCCGATGCCGCACTCCCGCTTCACCCTGCCCGCCTGGATCCCGCCCTCGCTGCTGGCGGGGATTCCGCGGGGATACCGGCGCCGGTGGCTGGCGGGAGATCTGGGGGCGGGCGTCACCGTGGCCGCCTATCTGATTCCCCAGTGCCTGGCCTACGGGGAACTGGCTGGTGTCGAGCCGATCCGCGGCCTCTGGGGGATCCTGCCGGCCCTGGCGATCTACGCCGTGCTGGGGTCCTCCCCCCAGCTCTCGGTGGGGCCCGAATCCACCACCGCCGTGATGACCGCCGCCGCCGTCGGCCCCCTGGTGAGCGCGGATCCCTCCACCTATGCCGCGCTGTGCGGACTGCTGGCCCTGCTGGTGGGCGGGGTCTGCTGCCTGGGGGCCTGGGCACGCCTGGGCTTCCTGGCCAACCTGCTTTCCCGACCGATCCTGATCGGCTACATGGCGGGAGTGGCCGTGATCATGATCGTGGGGCAGGTGGGTCGCGTCAGCGGCCTGCCGATGGAGGGCACCTTCCTGCCCCGGGTGCTGATGGAGCTGTGGCGGCAGCGGGGGGAGATCCACCTCCCCACCCTGCTGGTGGCGATCGGGGCACTGGTGTTCCTGATCGGCCTTCACCGGCGCTTCCCCAGGGCGCCCGTCCCCCTGCTGGCGGTGCTGGCCGCCACCCTCGTGGTCGCCGCGTTCCGGCTCGACCAGCGCGGCGTGGCCGTGATCGGCGCGATTCCCGCCGGTCTCCCCCCCTTCACCCTTCCCCAGCAGGCCACGGCAGGCCAACTGCGGGCGCTGATGTCCGCTGCGGTGGGGATCGCCCTGGTGGGCTATTCCGACAACATGCTCACGGCCCGCTCCTTCGCCGCGCGCAACGGCTACCGGATCGAGGCGAACCAGGAACTGCTCGCGCTGGGGGCCTGCAATCTCGGCACCGGTCTGTTCGGAGGCTTTCCGGTCAGCAGCAGCGGCAGCCGGACCGCCATCGGCGATTCCCTCGGCAGCCGCTCCCAGCTCCACTCCCTGGCGGCCCTCGGGGTGGTGGTGGTGGTGCTGGTGGCGCTGCGGCCGGTGCTGGCCCGGTTTCCGCTGGCCGCGCTGGGAGCGATCGTGATCTACGCCGCCCTGCGGCTGATCGACGTGGAAGGACTGCGGAACCTGCGCCGGTTCCGGCGCAGTGAATTTCGCCTGGCCCTGATCACCATGGGGGGGGTGCTCCTCACCGACATCCTGGTGGGGGTGGCCCTCGCGGTGGGTCTGTCGGTGATCGACCTCTTCGCGCGGCTGATGCGTCCCCATGCGGCGGTGATCGGTGAGGTGCCGAACCTGGCCGGCCTCCACGACGTGGGGGACTGGCAGGGGTCCCGCACCCTGCCGGGTCTGGTGCTCTACCGCTACGACGCCCCCCTCTGCTTCGCCAATGCCGAACACTTCCGCCACCACGCCCTGGCGGCGGTGGAAGCGGAACGACAGCCGGTGCGGTGGTTCGTGCTCAATGCCGAGGCGATCATCGAGATCGACAGCACGGCGGTGGAATCGTTGGCGGAACTCTGCCGCGAACTGCGGCAGCGCGGCATCGTCGTGGGCATGGCCCGGGTCAAGCAGGAACTGTTCGCGCTGCTCGAGCGGGGAGGAATCGTGGAGCTGATCGGCCCCGAACGTTTCTATCCGACCCTGCCGACCGCCGTCAGCGCCTTTCGCGCGGCGACGGCGGCGCAGGAGGGGGATTCCGCCCGGGAGTGAGGGAGCCCCTGCCGCCTGAGCGGGAGCGGTGGATCTCGGGATCGGAGCTGCCGGCCTGCAGCTGTCGCACCGACTCGAGGGCCATGCCCGCCACCGCACCGGCGGCGCTGAGCAGGATCACCCACCAGAAGAAGGTCTGAGGATTCACCACCACCGGGGTATTGCTCACGGCGATGCGGAACATCAGCGCCACGGATGCCCCCACGCCGCTCCCCAGCAGCAGAGCCGTCACCACCGAGCGTCCGCGGAAGCTCATGCCGCCCCTCCCTCAGCCGGCACCGGCCTCGCCGCCGGCGGGCTCCCGCCGTCCCAGCAGGCGCTTCATCACCACGAAGAACACCGGCACCACGAACAGGGAGAGGAGCGTGGCCACCAGCAGACCGCCGAACACCACCGTTCCGAGGGAGGACTGGCTGCGGGCGCCGGCGCCGCTGGCGAGCACCAGGGGCAGGAAGCCGAACAGGGAGGAGATGGCCGTCATCAGGATCGGCCGGAGCCGGGTGAAGGCCGCCTCGCGGGCCGCCTCCAGGGCCGAAGCTCCCTCCGCCATGCGCTGGTTGGCGAGGTCGACGATGAGGATGCCGTTCTTGGCGGCCAGGCCGATCAGCATCACCAGACCCACCTGGGCATAGATGTTGAGCACCTCGCCGCGGGCGGCGAGGAAGGCGAGGGCCCCCAGCATCGCGGTGGGAACCGTCATCAGGATGATCAGGGGATCGCTGTAGCTCTCGTACTGGCCCGCGAGCACCATGTACACCACCAGAATGCCGAGGGCGAAGATCACGATAGCGAGGTCGCCGGCCTTCACCTCCTCGCGGGAGATGCCGGTCCAGTCGGAGCCGAGACCGTTCACCCCGAGCTGATCGAATTCCTGCTGGATGGCTGCGATGGCCTGGCCGGAACTGCTGCCGGGGGAGGGATCCCCCTCCACCTTGATGGAACGGTAGAGGTTGAAGTGGGGAATCACCGACGGCCCGGTGACAGGGGTGACGCGAAACACCTCGGAGAGGGGAATGGGCTGCCCGGTGCGGTTGTTCACATAGAGCGACTCGAGCCTCTCCGGGGTGGCCCGATAGTCGTCGTCGGCCTGGACGAACACCCGGCGGACCTTGCCCCCCTCGAAGGTGTCGTTCACGTAGGTGCCGCCGAAGTAGGTGCTGAAGGAGGCCATCGCCTGCCCGTAGTCGACGTTGAGGGCGGCCAGCCGGTCGCGGTCGACCTCGACGCGGATCTGGGGCGACTCGGGAGTGAACAGGGTGCGGACCCGCGTGAGGAGCGGATTGGCATTGGCGTTGCCGATCAGCTGCTGGGCGAAGCCGAAGAAATCGGGCAGGGTGAAGGCTCCGCCGCTGCGGTCGAGCAGCTGGAACTCGAAGCCGCCCGAGGTGCCGTAGCCCGGGATGGCGGGCGGTTCCACCACGAAGATCTGGGCCCCCTCGAGGCTGCGCATCCGGGCGTTGAGACGCGCCACGATCGCCCCCACCGACTGCTCGGGCGAGGTCCGTTCCGACCAGTTGGTGGTGCCGAAGAAGAACAGTCCCCGGTTGCTGGCGTTGCCCTCGAGGCTGGCGCCGCTGAAGAGGGCGGCGGAGGCGATGTCCTTCTCCTGCCGCAGGATCTCCGCCACCTGGAGGTTGATGCGTTCGGTGCGTTCCACCGACACGCCGTCGGGGGCCTGCACGAAACCGATGGCGTAGCCCTGGTCCTCGATCGGCACGAACCCGGTGGGGATGGCATTGAACGCCACGGCGGTGAGGGTGATGCCGCCCACCAGCACCCCCATCACCAGGCCCCGACGCCCCAGCACCCAGCCGAGAGCGCCCTCATAACGCCGCTCCAGGCCGGCATAGAAGCGGTTGAAGCCGTTGAAGATCGGTTCGAGGAACCAGCCGAGCGCCACGCCGATGGCGGTGAAGACCAGCACGGTGACGGGACTGGCCACACCGGCGAACAGGAGCCCCGTCACGGCCCCGCCGATGGCGAAGGGGAGACGGAGGGGGAGGCGGGTGACGAGGCCGAGGGCGTATCCCAGCAGCACCCCCACCACCAGGGCGAAGAGCAGGGAGAGGACACCGCCGCCAGAGGCGAGGGCCCCGTAGATGAAGCCGATCGTGCCGCCCGCGATCACCATCGTCCTCCGGCCGGGCGGCGGCGCCTCGATCCCCAGCAGGAGGGCCGAGAGCATGGGCGAGAAGGTGAGGGCGTTGAAGGTGGAGATCGCCACAGAGAAGATGATCGTGGCGGCGAACTGCTGGTAGATGGTGCCGGTGGCGCCCGGGAAGAAGAGCACCGGCACGAACACGGCGAACAGCACCAGGGAGGTGGCGATCACCGCCGAGAAGAGTTCATCCATCGTGGCCTTGGCCGCCGCCACCGCCGAGAGTCCGCCGGCCTTCTTCACCGTCGTGCTCTCGATCACGGTGATGGCGTCATCCACCACCAGCCCGGTGGCGAGCACCAGCCCGAAGAGGGTGAGCTGGTTCAGCGAAAAACCGAAGGCTTTCACGAAACCGAAGGTGCCGATCAGGGCCACCGGGATCGCGATGCCGGGCACCAGGGTCGATTTCCAGTCCTGCAGGAAGAGGAACAGGATCAGCACCACCAGCACCACCGCATCCCGCAGGGCCTCGGCCACCCCCTGGATCGAGGCGTTGATGAAATCGGTGTTGTCGTAGATCTTCTCCACCTTGATCCCCGGCGGCAGCGAAGCCCTGAACTCATCGAGCACCTGCTCGACCCCCTGGGAGACCTCGAGGGCATTGCTGCCGCTGAGCTGGTACACCGCCAGGCCCACCGAAGGCACCCCCCGCAGATCGGTGGCGGAGAGGCTGTAGCTCTCCCCCCCCAGCTCCACACGCCCCACATCCGCCAGGCGGATCAATGAGCCGTCACTGGTGGTGTTGACGATGAGGTTCTCGAACTCCTCGACGCTGCGCAGCCTTCCCTGCAGCTGCACCGTGAAGGTGTACTCCTGGCCGCGAGGGGAGGGCTCCCCGCCCACCTGACCGGCGGGAACGAGGCGGTTCTGGCTGCTCAGGGCCGCCACCACATCCCCGGCGGAGAGATTGTTGGCGGCGAGCCGCTCGGGGTTGAGCCAGAGGCGGAAGGCGAGCTTGCGGTTGCCGAAATAGGTGATGCTTCCCACCCCCCTCACCCGGTTGATGGGATCGGTGAGGTTCTGATCGAGAAG
>CAZVPB010000037.1:0-14344 GCA_964628165.1 uncultured Cyanobium sp. | reverse complement strand
CCACGCCGAAGCTCGGCGCGAAGAACCAGCTGCTCTGGCCCAGCGGATACATCAGAAACACGCTCACGAACACCGCGATCGGGCCCGAGAAGGCGATCGCGTTGTACGGACGGATGCCCACCAGACGGGCGATCTCGAACTGGCGCAGCATGAAGCCGATCAGACCGAAGGCGCCGTGCAGCGCCACGAACGGCCACAGGCCGCCCAGCTGGCACCAGCGCACGAAGTCGCCCTGGGCCTCAGGGCCCCAGAGCAGCAGCAGGCTGTGGCCCATCGCGTCAGCGGGCGTGCTGACCGCGGCGGTGAGGAAGTTGCAGCCCTCCAGGTAGGAGCTGGCAATCCCGTGGGTGTACCACGAGGTGACGAAGGTGGTGCCGGTCAGCCAGCCCCCCAGCGCCAGGTAGGCGCAGGGGAACAGCAGAAGGCCGGACCACCCCACGAAAACGAAACGGTCGCGCTTGAGCCAGTCGTCGAGGACGTCGAACCATCCCCGTGCTGCCGGTGCGCGCCCTACAGCGATCGTCATGGGTGAACGGTGGTGGGTTTCGCGGGTACGGAAATCCCGCGGGGCTGTGGGTACCGGGCGATGGTAACAACGGTCCACGGCTCCCCGCGTCGAGCGCTCACGGCCTGACATCCCGGCGCCGGCGTCCCCCGTCGCGGCAGGATGAGGCCCCTCCTGGTTTCGATGACGCGATGGCCTCGACGGCTTCCGGAAACCCTCCCGGCGCGGGCAGCCCCACGGGGACACCCTCCGAGGTGCTGGAGCAGGCGGTCACGGGGTCGCGACGTCTCTCCAACCTCGTCGTGGCCACGGTGGTGAGCCTCGGCGGGGTGGGCTTCCTCCTCACCAGCGCCTCCAGCCGCCTGGGCCGCGACCTGCTGCCGATCGGTCATCCCGCCGAGCTCGACTGGGTGCCGCAGGGGCTGGTGATGGGGCTGTACGGCGCGGCGGCCCTGCTGCTGGCGCTCTACCTGTGGTGGGTGATCACGGTGGACGTGGGCGCCGGCAGCAACCGCTTCGACCGCGCCAGCGGCGAGGCGCGCATCAGCCGCCGCGGCTTCCGCCGCCGCATCGACGTGGACATTCCCCTGGCGGACATCAAGGCGGTGAAGGTGGAACTGCGGGAGGGACTCAGCCCCCGCCGCCGACTCGCCCTGCGGGTTCAGGGCCGCCGGGATCTGCCCCTCAGCCGCGTCGGGGAGCCCCTGCCGATCGCCCAGCTGGAGGAGGAGGGGGCCCGGCTGGCCCGCTTCCTCGGGGTGCCGCTCGAGGGTCTGTGATCCGGATGCTCCCCGTTCGCCCCTCCCGCCTCCTGCCCCTCGGCCTGAGCCTGGCCCTCTCCGCCTGCGGGGTGCGGGGGGCGTCCCCGCCGGCCGCCTGTCCCGGCGGCACCCCCTGCCTGCGGGGCAAGGCCGTCGTGGCCCTGCAGACGAGCCGGGGAGAGGTGCAGATCAGCCTGGACGGCAACGCCGCCCCCGTCACCGCAGGAAACTTCGTGGATCTGGTGCGGCGGGGCGTCTACGACGGCACCGTCTTCCACCGGGTCGTGCGGGAACCGACCCCCTTCGTGGTGCAGGGCGGGGATCCCGCCAGTGCCGATCCGAAGACGCCCCCCGCCCTCTTCGGCACCGGCAGTTTCGTGGATCCGGCCAGCGGCGAGTCCCGGACCATCCCCCTGGAGGTGAAGCTCCGGGGCGAGAAGCGACCGCGTTACAACACTCCCTACGAGGAGCCCACCGCCTCCCGGGAGGTGCAGCTGCCCCATCAGCGCGGATCGGTGGCGATGGCGCGCTCCGCCAGTCCCGATTCCGCCAGCGCCCAGTTCTACATCGCCCTGGAGGCGCTGCCCGAACTGGACGGCCGCTATGCCGTGTTCGGCCGGGTGACCAAGGGCATGGCCGTGGTGGACAGGATCCAGCAGGGGGACAAGCTCGTGCGCGCCCGGGTGGTGGAGGGGGGAACCCTCGTGAAGGGAGGGTGAGGCCCTAGGCCGGCACCCGCTTGCCCGTGGCGGTGGCCTTCAGCCACTCGGTGTTGACCCCGGAGGCCCGCTCCAGCGCCACCTTGCCGGTGCGGGCGATCTCCAGGATGCCGTAGCTCTCCAGCAGCCGTTCGAGGGCCACCAGCTTGCCCGGGTCCCCCACCACCTCGAGGGTGAGGGCGTCGTCGGCGACATCCACCACCTTGGCCCGGAACACCTGGACGAGGTCGAAGATCGCCCCGCGGCTCTCCGCCGGAGCCGCCACCTTGAGCAGCATCAGCTCCCGCTCCACCGCGGGGATGGTGGAGAGATCGATCACCCCCAGCACGTTCACCAGCTTGGTGAGCTGCTTGCTCATCTGCTCCAGGGTGCGGTCGTCCCCCTCCACCACCATGGTGAGGCGGGAGACCCCTCGATGCTCGGCCGGCCCCACCGCCAGGCTCTCGATGTTGAAGCCGCGCCTGGCGAAGAGACCGGAGATCCGGCTGAGGGCGCCCGATTCGTCCTCGACCAGCACGGAGAGGGTGTGCTTCATGGAGCTGGGGGTGCCGGAGCGGATGCAGCGCTGGAATTCGCCAACGCTACGCGTCCACCCCGGCCAGCCACTCGAGCACGCTGGTGTTGAACCAGACCGGATCCTCGTCGTGGGGGCAGTGACCGGCCTCCTCCACCACCACCAGCGGCAGGTCACCGCCGAACCGGCGGCACTGACCCGCCACCTCCAGGGGAACGAGCCGGTCGTGGCGGCCCCACACCAGCAGCAGCGGATGACGCCGCCGCGGCAGCAGCCCGGGGGCGGTGGCGTGGTGGGGCCGCAGGGCCATCGCGATGCTCATTCCCCGCAGGGCGCGGACCGCGCCGGGGCGTCGGGCGGGCCGGGAGATGACCCGGTGCAGTTCGCCGTCCCCGATCACCGGCTGCCGGTAGGCCGCCTGGATGCCGAGATCCAGCAGGGGGGAGTGGGCCAGCAGCGGCACCACCAGCTCCAGCGGAAGCAGCCGGCAGAGCACCACCACCACCAGACGCCGCAGCCGCCGCCGCCAGGGCCCGCGCTGAGGTGAGCGCAACCCCGTCCTCAGGGGGGCGGAGAGCAGGGCCGGATCCGGCAGCGGAGCGGCCACCACCGCCCGCACCAGATGGGGGAAGAACACGCTGCAGCTCAGGGCCACGAGACCCCCGAGGGAATGGCCCACGAGAACCGCCGGCCCCTGCACCACCTGCTCGAGGAAGGCCCGCAGCTGCCGGGCCCACAACCGGTTGTCGAGCCGCAGGGCGGGCTGCTCGGAGGCGCCGAACCCCACCAGGTCGAGCCCGTACACGCACCAGCCGGCCGCGGCCAGGCCCGCGGCATTGCGGCGCCAGTGGCCGCTGCCGGCTCCGAAGCCGTGCAGCAGCACCAGGGGCGGATCCGTCTCGTTGCCCAGCACCCGCCAGTGGCAGCGGAGGCCGCGCCACTGCCACTCCCCGTGCCGCCCCCAGTCGACCCCTTCCCACGGGGCCTGGCCGCCGGACTCCACGGCAGGCTGGAAGACGGTTTCCGACACCGGCTGTCCTGAAGATCACCCAGTCTGTCGATGCCGGCGACGGCGCGCGATTCGTCGAGGGAGCGGCCCGGGTGCTGGTGGGGGAGGGGTTCTTCCGTGCCGATTCGCGCCCGGCCCGCGATCTCGGCGTCCTGCTGGCCCGGTGCCTGGCGGAGGAGCATCCCCTGCGGGTGCTGGACGGCATGGCCGGCTGCGGCATCCGCGCCCTGCGCTACGGACTGGAGGCGGGAGCGGCGGAGGTGGTGGCCAACGACGCCGATCCGCGCCGGCTCGCCGTGTTGGAGACGAACCTGGGCTCGCTGCCGCCGCAGGTGGCCTGGCGGGCCACGGCCGAACCGCTGCTCCACCTGCTGACGGAGAGCCGATCCACCGGGCAGCGCTTCACCCTCGTCGATCTGGATGCCTTCGGCAGTCCCTTCGCGCTGGTGCCCGCCGCCCTCGAGGCCGTGGCCTTCGGGGGAGTGCTCTACCTGGCCAGCACCGACGGCCGCTCCCCCACCGGCCACGACCGCCGGGCCGCCATCCGCCGCCTCGGCGCCGCCGCCCGCGCCCATCCGGTCAGCTGGGAGATCGCCCTGCGCCTGCAGCTGGGGGTGCTGGCGCGCAGCGCCTGGACATCGGGCCGCGGCATCGAGCCCCTGCTGAGCTTCAGCGAGGGGCGCACCTTCCGCACCGCCGTGCGGCTGCGGCGGCAGCCGGCCGCCGGCGAGGAGTCCTGGCTCGGGATGACCGCCCATTGCCACCGCTGCGGCGATCAGCAGGTCCAGAGCCTGCTGAGGCTGGGCCGCTGGGCTCCCTGCTGCTGCGGCGATGCCGGGCCTCTGGCGGTGAGCGGCCCCCTCTGGGTCGGCCCGCTGCAGGATTCCGCCCTGCTCGAACGCATGCTCCGCCTCGCCGGACCCCCCGGCACGACGGCGTCCGCCAGCGTCCGCCTGCTGGAGCGGCTCGCCGCGGATCGGGGACTGCCCGCCCGCGTCTGGCCCACGGCGGAGATCGCCCGTCACCTGGGCAGCGGCCCGCCACGGCTGACGGACCTGGTGGAGCGGCTGCGGCAGGCGGGACACCGGGCCGGGGTCGGGGGCATCGGTGCGGCCGTGCTGCGCTCCGACGCCCCCTGGCCGAAGATCCTGGCCAC
This sequence comes from uncultured Cyanobium sp., assembly GCA_964628165.1. Classification (GTDB taxonomy): domain Bacteria; phylum Cyanobacteriota; class Cyanobacteriia; order PCC-6307; family Cyanobiaceae; genus Cyanobium. The sequence goes on along the minus strand of CAZVPB010000037.1, from coordinate 9,680 downwards.
GGCCCGCGATCTCGTCGGCACGGCCCCCTGCTAGACAGGGCGTCGCTTCCCTTGGAAGGGATCCATGGCCTCTGAGATCTTCGGTACCGCGGCGCTGTTCTGGGTGCTCATCCCCGTGGGCCTCGCCGGCGGCGCCCTGCTGCTGAAGCTCCTGCAGGAGTGAACGCGGCCGGGCCCAGGCGGCGATCGCGCCGGCGATCGGCGCACCCCTAGGCTCAGCCGACTGCGGAGGCGACGACGGTGCAGATCCTGGTGGTCGGTGCAACGGGAACCCTCGGCCGCCAGATCGCCCGCAAGGCCCTCGACGCCGGCCACAGCGTCCGGTGCATGGTGCGCTCCCCCCGCAGGGCCGGCTTCCTGCAGGAGTGGGGCTGCGAGCTGACCCGCGGCGATCTGCTCGAGCCGGAGAGCCTCGCCTATGCCCTCGAGGGGCAGGAGGCGGTCATCGACGCGGCCACGGCCCGGGCGACCGACAGCGGCAGCTGCTACGACATCGACTGGACCGGCAAGCTCAACCTCTTCGGCGCCTGCCGCACCGCCGGTGTCCGCCGCGTCGTCTTCCTCTCGCTGCTCGATGCCGAGCGGCACCCGACGGTGCCGCTCATGGACATCAAGGCCTGCACCGAGCGGTGGTTGATGGCCTCCGACCTCGACTACACGATCCTCCGCTGCGTGGGATTCATGCAGGGGCTGATCAGCCAGTTCGCCATCCCCGTGCTGGAGGGCCAGACGGTGTGGGTGAGCGGGGTCCCGACCCCCATCGCCTACATGAACACCCAGGATGTGGCCCGCTTCGCCGTGGCGGCCCTGGAACGGCCCGAGACCGAACGCCGGGCCTTTCCTGTGGTGGGCCCGCGGGCCTGGACCACCGGGGAGATCACCCAGCTGTGCGAGCGCTACAGCGGCAAGGAGGCGCGGGTGCTGCGGGTGCCCCCCTTCCTGCTGGGCCTGCTGCAGGGGGTGACCGGCTTCTTCGAGGCCAGCCTCAACGTGGCGGAGCGGCTGGCCTTCGCCGAGGTGACCGGCGGCGGGCGGCCGCTGGATGCCCCGATGGAGGAGAGCTACGAGGCCTTCGGACTCGATCCGGCCGAGACGACGCGGCTCGAGGATTACCTCAAGGAGTACTACGACACGATCCTGCGGCGGCTGCGGGAGATGGAGGCGGACCTCGACAAGGACGCCAAGAAGAAGCTTCCCTTCTGACCGTCCGGCGATCCCCCGACGGGGTCCTCCAGTTCGTGTGTACTATCGAGCCGGTCCCTGCCCCACTACGGCGCCATGTCGATCGCCCAGATCAAGAATCTCCAGCGCCGTCTGGGCTGCCTCGAGGATGAAGCCGTCGCGGAGGTGAACCGCGCCTGCGGCCACGATCTGTGGCAGACCCTCGGATTCGACGCCCTCGACGCGATCGAGGATGCCGAGCGACGCGCCCGCGCCAACTACTACTACGGGCAGCTGCAGACCGTGCGGGAGCTCATCGACGTGCTCGGCTGAGGCGGCCCCCTGCCGTCCGCGTCCCGCCGCGCGCGAGGTTCTCCAGCCGCTCCCGCTCTTCCTGGGAAAGGCGGCGCCACTGGCCGGGCGCCAGGCCCGACAGGTCGAGCGGCGGTCCTCCGTCCAGCAGATCGATTCCCGTACGGATCAGGCGCAGGGTCGGCAGGCCCACGGCGGCCGTCATGCGGCGGACCTGACGGTTGCGCCCCTCGCACAGATGCAGCTCCAGCCAGCTGGTGGGAATGGAGCGGCGGAAGCGGACCGGCGGGATCCGCTCCGGCAGCTCCGGCGCAGCGACCGCCCGCACCCGCGCCGGGCGGGTGCGGCGACCCTGAACCTCCACGCCCCTGGCGAGGGAGCGCAGCGCCTCCGGGGAGGGAAGGCCCTCCACCTGCACCAGATAGCGGCGCCAGTGGCCGTGGCGGGGCTCGGTGAGGCGGCGCTGAAGCGCTCCGTCGCTGGTGAGGAGCAGGAGGCCCTCGCTGTCGGCGTCGAGGCGCCCCGCCGCGTAGACATCCGGCACGGCGACGAACTCGGCCAGGGTCCTCCAGCGGCTGCCCGGCTCCGGGGTGAAGCGGCTCAGCACCCCGTAGGGCTTGTGGAGGATCAGGGTGGAGGGCTCCCGCCTATCCTGGATCTTCGTCCGTTTCATTGGTCCGACAGAGCCGCATGATCGAAACCTCGGGAGTGATCGAGAAGGAGCAGGGAAACGGGTTCTACCTGGTGACCCTCGATCAGCCTGCCGGTCATCAGTGCCTCTGCCGGGCGGCGGGAAAGCTCACCAAGTTCCGCATCAAGCTGCTGGCGGGCGACAAGGTGCTGGTGGAGATCAGCCCCTACGACCTCTCCCGCGGACGGATCACCTACCGGGAGCGGAACGCCGGCGCCATGGGTCCCCGGCCGGGGGGCAACCGGCCAGGGGGGCCCCGCCGCCGCTGAGCCCGCTCGGCTCAGGCGTGCACCCCCAGAAGGGAGTCGATGGCGCGACGGAATTCGCTGCGCTGCTTCACCCCCTTCCACTGATGCCTGAGCTCCTTGTCGAGAAAGAGCTGAACGGTGGGGGTGCCGGTCACGCCGGCCTGTTCCGCGATCTCCCGGTCGGCCTCGATGTCGATCTCGACCCCCTGGGCACGACCCTCCAGCTCGTTCAGCACGCGCTTCAGCTGGGGCTTGAGCACGTGGCAGGGCCCGCAGGTGGGTGAGGTGTACACCACCAGCAGGGGCCTGCTGCTGTCGTGGTACAGCTTGCGCAAGGCATAGCCGCCCTTCTGCCACAGGGCGGCGGGGTCGTAGTTGGCCTCGTCGCTGACGGCGGTGTGGACCGGTTCGCCGGCGGGCTCGGGTTCCACCTCCCGGCGTTCCACCGTCACGGCCAGATCGTTGTGGCTGAGCCAGCGCTCGGCGGCGAGGGCGGCCTGGCAGCCGCTGCCGGCGGCGGTGACCGCCTGGCGCCATTCGGCGTCGGCCACATCGCCGGCGGCGTAGACGCCGGGGGCGCTGGTTTCGGGGCGCCCCGGCCGGGTGATCAGATAGCCCTTGCCGTCCACCTCGAGCTGGTCCTTGACCAGATGGGTGTTGGGGGTGTGGCCGATGGCGTAGAAGAGCCCCCGCACCGGCAGTTCCTCGGGGGCCCCTTCCACGCCCCGCTGCACGACGACGGCGCGGAGCCAGTCGTCGCCGCGGGCATCCAACACCTGGGTGTTCCAGTGGACGGTGATGGCCGGGTTGGCCAGCACCCGGTCGGCCATCGCGGCACTGGCCCGGAACCGCTCACCGCGGACCAGGAGATGGACATGGCTGCCGTACTTGGTGAGGTAGACGGCCTCCTCGCAGGCCGAATCCCCGCCGCCGACCACCGCCAGTTCCTCGTCATGGAACTGCGGAGTGGCGCCGTCGCAGATGGCACAGGCGCTGATGCCCCGGCTCCAGAAGCGCTCCTCGGAGGGGAGGCCGAGCCGGTTGGCGCTGGCCCCGGTGGCGAGGATGAGGGCCTGGGTGCGGATCACCCGGTCCTCCACGGTGATGCGGTAAGGACGCTCCGAGAGGTCGATGACGTCGGCGTCGGCCTCCACCAGATGGGTTCCCCAGCGCTGGGCCTGGGCCTTCATGCGGTCCATCAGATCCGGGCCCATCACACCGTCGGGGAACCCCGGGAAGTTCTCCACATGGGTGGTGGTCATGAGCTGGCCGCCGGGAATGCCCCCCCGCTGAAAGCCGGTGATCAGGAGGGGGGCGAGGTTGGCGCGGGCGGCGTAGATGGCGGCGGTGTAGCCGGCGGGGCCCGACCCCACGATCACAAGGTTCTCGACCTCGGGACGGACCTCGCCCATGGCACCAAAGCGGAATGACTATGAGTTGAGCCTAGGGGATGGCTGCCCCCGCCGGGGCCCGACGGGAGCCCGCTGCCGGTTCAGATCTCCAGGAGTCCGTCGCTTTCGGGGCTGCGGTCGGCTTCGGTCCCGCCGGGGGGGTTCAGGTCGTTCGGCACCATGAGGACGTTGGCCCGCAGCAGGTCGGGCCGGTCCTCCAGACAGAGGAGCCACTCGCGGAATTCCTGGTTGAGGGCGTAGCTGTCCTCGTAGAGCTCGTGGGTGTCGAGGGCGGCCTGGCGGGCCAGCACCCAGCAAACGGCGACGGTGAGCCGTCGATGCACCGAGGCGTCCATGGGGTTCGTCCGTCCGGCTGGCGCCCACGCTGCCGCCTGGTCCGCCAAGGCATGGTGTTGGTTGACACAACGTCGCAAATCAGCCGTGCCCTCGCCCTCAGGAGGACCGGCGCAGGAATCGGGGCAGTTCCGGGCCACCCATGCGGATCAGCTCTCCCGCATCATCGGCCAGGGCCTGCAGCGGCGGTGATGAGGAGCCCCGGCCGCTGCCGGCCTGTTCAGGAGTTTCCGGCGTGCCGCGGGGCCGCACCAGGTAGGGCTCGCTGAGGGACCAGGTGCGGGCGTGGGCGATCAGCAGCGGATCGGCGGGAGCCACCACGGTGGAGGGGAAGCGGGGGACGGGCTCGAGCGGAATGCGGGTTTCGTCCAGCCGCACCGCCCGGGTGATGGCCTGCAGGAAGCGGCTGCGGGTCACCTTGGTGCTGAGGTAGGCCACCACACGGATACGGGGCGCGTCGAAGCCCTCGGCGCACATGTCCACGCTCACCAGCCAGTCGGCCGCGCCGGCGCGGAACTCCGCCAGGCGGCGGCCCGCCTCGGCATCGGCGGAGTGGGCCAGCAGCGCGGCGTCCCCCTCCTCGCCCAGGAGGGCGGCGATCTGGTGGGCATGGGCGACGTCCCGGGCGATCACCAGCCCCCCCGCCTGCGGGTGCCGGGCACGCACCCGTTCGAGCCGGCGCCGGGCCTCCAGCAGCACCCGCAGGGCGATGCCGCCGCGGTCGCCGAGCCGGACCGCCCGGCGGAGGTTGCGGGCGCGCCAGCCCTCGCGCAGCTCCCCCGAGAGGGGCGACCGTTCCCGTTCCGGCCCCAGCGGATCGCGGCCATGGTCGACCCAGCCATCCTGGAAGCGGAACTCGAGGGGCCGCACGTCCCCGGCCAGGATGAGGCGCCGCGGTTCGACGCAGAGGTCGGGCACGATCCGCTCGTGCACCACCCCCCTCACCTCCACCCGCAGACGGCGGGCCGCGCAGAAGGCGAGGTTGTCGGCCCGGAAGGGCGTGCCGGAGAGCCCGAGCCGCAGACGGGCCCCGGCGCACAGGAGGGTGAAGGCATGGCCCCAGGCGGTGGCCTCCGGCTCCTCGGGATCGAGGCCGAGATGGTGCACCTCGTCGGCGATCGCCATCCACCCGGCCCCCGCCGCGAGGGCGGCGAACTCCTGTGCCAGCCGTTCCAGCTGGCGGCCGGCCGTCTGGTAGCTGACCAGCAGGCCGGCATCACCGCCGGGGGCCCCGCTGCGGTCCGGCCATTCCCTCAGGTCGAGCCCGAGCCGTTCCGCCGCGGATCGCCACTGGCCGGCGATCGAACTGCGGTGGCAGAACACCACGAAACGGCCCAGCCGGCCCTCCGCCTGGAGCCTCTGGACGGCCAGCAGGGCGCCGAGGGTCTTGCCCGCACCGGGGCCGGCGTGCACGAGCACGTCCGCGCCGGCCCCCCCGGCCGAGGGCAGGCGGGCGCGCAGCAGCTGGATGAGCTGCCGCTGCCAGTCGCGGGGACGGAGCCGCGCCACCCCCGGTGGAGGGGCCCGGCCGGCGGCCGCGGCCAGGTCGAAGGAGAGGGGGGCCATGGCCTGCGCCGGCGGGCGACGTGTCTCCGCATGATGCAGGGGGCGGGGCGGATCGATGCGCGACTCCGCACATTCGAGCGTGATCCGTTGCGTCCGCAGACGGAGCGGATTAAGGCAGGAGAACCCTGCCCTGCAGCCGAACCCCTTGAACCTGCTCATCCCCCGGGAGACCGCTCCCGGTGAACGGCGCGTCGCCGCCACCCCCGAGACGGTGCGGCGCCTCAGAGACCGCGGCCTCGGGCTCTCGGTGGAGGCCGGCGCGGGCCTGGCCGCCGGTTTCAGCGACAGCGATTACGCCGAGGCCGGAGCGGCGGTGGGCACCCCCGCCGAGCTGCCCTGGTCCGCGGTGGAAGCGGTGCTCTGCGTCAGTCCCCCCGCCGATGAGGTGCTGGGTCGCCTGCGGGAGGGGGCGCTGCTGGCGGGACTCCTCTCCCCCTATGGAGCGTCCGACCTGGTGGGGCAGCTCAACCGGCGGCGCATTTCGGCCGTCTCCCTGGAGCTGCTCCCCCGCATCAGCCGGGCCCAGACCATGGACGTGCTCTCCTCCCAGGCGAACATCGCCGGCTACAAGGCGGTCCTGGTGGCGGCGGCGGCCCTGGACCGCTACATGCCGATGCTGATGACCGCGGCGGGCACGATCCAGCCCTCCCGCGTGCTGGTGCTCGGCGCCGGGGTGGCGGGTCTGCAGGCCCTGGCCACGGCCCGCCGGCTGGGGGCCGTCGTCTACGTGTCGGACGTGCGGCCGGCCGTCAAGGAGCAGGTGGAATCCCTCGGCGGGCGCTTCGTCGATCCGCCCGAGCTCGAGCAGGCCCCGAGCGAGGCCGGCGGCTATGCCCGCCAGGCCAGTGAAGCGTTCCTCGCCGCCCAGCGGGAGCAGCTGGCCGAGCAGCTCGCCCAGGCCGACATCGTGATCTGCACGGCCCAGGTGCCGGGACGGACCGCCCCCCGGCTGATCAGCGAGGAGATGCTCGACCGGATGCGGCCCGGCAGCGTCGTCGTCGATCTGGCGGTCGCCCAGGGGGGCAACTGCCACGGCACCGTCGCGGGGGAGACCGTGGAGCGCAGGGGGGTGCGGCTGATCGGAGCGGATGCCCTGCCCAGCAGCGTGCCGAACCACGCCAGCGCCCTCTACGCCCGCAACATCGCCGCCCTGATCGAACACCTCCACGACCAGGACGGACTGCGGATCGATCCGGAGGATCCGATCCTCGAGGGATGCCTCCTCACCCATGGCGGCGAATGCCGGCGCCGCGACGTGGTGTTCGGCGAGGAGCGGCCGGCCGGAGCGGCGGAGGTCATGGCGGTCGGATCCGGCCGCGGTGAGGCGGTGATGGCGGCGGGGGGGGCACGATGAGCGGCCTCTCCCAGTCCCTCTGGGTGCTGCTGCTGGGGAGCCTGCTCGGCCTCGAACTGATCGGCAAGGTTCCCCCCACCCTGCACACCCCCCTGATGTCCGGCGCCAACGCCATCAGCGGCATCACCGTGCTCGCCTCCCTCACCCTCCTCCAGCGGGCGGGAGACAACCAGGCGATGCTCCTGCTCGGTGCGGTGTCGCTCGGTTTCGCCCTCTACAACGTGATCGGCGGCTTCCTCGTCACCGACCGCATGCTCGCCATGTTCCGCCGCCGCAAGGATCGATGATCGCCGCCCTCTTCGACCTGGTGGCCGTGCTGCTGCTCGCGCTCGGCCTCAAGGGACTCTCGCGGGTGCGCTCGGCCCGCAGCGCCAACGCCACCGCCGCCCTGGCGATGGCCCTGGCGGTGGTGGGACTGCTGATCGAGATCCGCCCCGCCCCGGTCACCTGGCTGTGGATCGCCGTGGGCAGCGCCGTCGGCGGCCTGGCCGGCCTGGCCACCGCCCGCAGGGTGCCGATGACCGCCATGCCCGAGACGGTGGCCCTCTTCAACGGCTGCGGCGGCATGGCCTCGCTGCTCGTGGCGCTGGGGGTGGCGGTGTTCGACACCGCCGGGGCCGGGCCGGTGGCCGTCGCCTCGATCCTCGTCTCGGTCTTCGTGGGGACGATCACCTTCACCGGCTCGATCGTGGCGATGGGCAAGCTGCAGGGCTGGCTGGGCACGCCCCCCTGGACCCAGAGCCGGCTCCGCCATGGGGTGAACATCGCCCTGGCGGTGATCTGCCTGCTTGCGGCGTTCTCCCTGCCCGCCGACCCCGCCGGTCTGCCGCTCGCCCTGCTGGTGGCGGCCGCCGGCCTGCTCGGCATCGGCGTGACCCTGCCGATCGGCGGGGCCGACATGCCGGTGGTGATCTCCCTGCTCAACTCCTATTCCGGCGTGGCGGCGGCCGCCGCCGGCTTCGTCGTGGGCAGTCAGCTGCTGATCGTGGCGGGCGCCATGGTGGGGGCCGCCGGCCTGATCCTCACCCAGGTCATGTGCACGGCGATGAACCGCTCCCTCACCTCGGTGCTCTTCGGCGGGGCCCTGGGTGGAGCGGCGGCGGGCGGCGGCGGCGGCGGTGGCAGCGAGGAGGGGTACACCCGCATCACCAGCTGCAGCCCGGAGGAATGCTCCATGGCCCTCGAGCAGGCGGAACGGGTGGTGTTCGTTCCCGGCTACGGCCTTGCGGTGGCCCAGGCCCAGCATGCCCTGCGGGAACTGGCCAAGCTGCTGGAGGCCCATGGTGTGGAGGTGTCCTACGCGATCCACCCCGTGGCCGGGCGCATGCCCGGCCACATGAACGTGCTGCTGGCGGAGGCGGACGTCCCCTACGAGCAGCTGGTGGAGATGGACACGATCAACCCCGAGTTCCCGCGCACCGACGTGGTGATCGTGCTCGGTGCCAACGACGTGGTGAACCCCCAGGCGAAGAACGACCCGAGCAGTCCCCTCTTCGGCATGCCCGTTCTGGAGGTGGATCAGGCCCGGCAGGTGTTCGTGGTGAAGCGGAGCCTCGGGGCCGGCTACGCCGGCATCGCCAACGCCCTCTTCGAGCTGCCCCAGACGGCCATGGTCTTCGGCGACGCCAAGGCGGTGCTCAACGCGCTGGTGGCGGAGCTGAGGTCGATGGGGGTGGGCAAGGCGAAGGCGGCGGCCTGAGCCGCCGCCCCGTGGACGACCTGCCGGCGTCACTGGGCCTGCCCCCCTTCCGGGAGCGCTTCCCCTGGTGGGGCGGCGATCTCCAGACCCTCCACGACACGCTGCGGCCCCCACCGGCCCCCCCCGCCGACGCGGAACGGGTGGAGATCCCCATTGGCGGGGGCGACGCGCTGCTGGGGTGGATCGATCCCCCCCTGGAGCCGCCGGCACGGGCCTGGGCCGTGCTCGTGCACGGTCTCGGCGGCGGGGCGGAGAGCGGTCCGATCCGGCGGCTGGCGGGGATCCTTTCGGCGGAGGGCTTCGCGGTGCTGCGGCTCAACCTGCGGGGGGCGGGCCGGGGTCGGGACCTGGCGGGGGGCACCTACGCGGCCTGCTGCCGGAGGGATCTGGAACCCGCCCTGCGGCACGCCCGCCAGCTGGCCCGGGGACGCCCCCTGGCGGGTGTGGGCCTCTCCCTGGGGGGCACGGTGCTGCTCAATGCCTGCCTGACGGCAGGGCGGGACGAGGGCTCCCGTGGGAGGGCTGCGGCACTCGACGCGCTGGCCTGCATCAGCAGCCCCCTCGATCTGCCGGAGTGCTCCGCCTGGATCGACCGGCCCCGCAACCGCCTCTACCAGCGCTGGCTGCTGGCCCGCCTGATCCGGCAGACGCTCGCGGATCCCCGTGGCGTCACCACCCTCGAGGAGGGCCGGTTGCGGAGCGGTGAGCTGCGCTCGCTGCGGGCCTTCGACGCCGCCATCACCGCTCCCCGCTGGGGTCATGCCTCGGTGGACGCCTATTACCGGGCCGCCAGCCCGCTGCCGGCCCTGCTGGCGGGATCCACGCTGCCGCCGACCCTGCTGCTGCAGGCCGGCGACGACCCGTGGGTGACGGCGGGGCCCGCCCGGCGGCCCCGGGAGCAACG